>NZ_JAWDJI010000186.1:0-40141 GCF_032465655.1 Paenibacillus sp. 3LSP
TTACCAAGGGAGAAGCTCTTTTTCTATATCCGCTTTTTCCAATTCCTACACCCACAGAGATTTTACACTATCGTGCGGATTTTCGTCTTAGGCAAAATAAAAAACGGCCGCATCCCGGTATACACCGAGAGGGACCGCCTTTCATTGAACCTTTCTGGATCGCTGCATAAGTGAACGACCAACGGCTTATGTTCTCCCGTCGTTATCACTATTCGTGTCCTCAGACTTTCAAGACACCTTATGCTCGATCCGCAGCTTATCCGCTACCATGGCGATGAACTCACTATTGGTCGGCTTGGATTTGGAGATATTAATCGTATAACCAAAAAGATGGCTGATGGAGTCGATATTGCCACGGGTCCAAGCGACTTCAATCGCATGACGAATTGCACGCTCTACGCGGGATGGCGTCGTTTTAAATTTCTCCGCGATTGCTGGATACAGCGTTTTCGTAATAGCGCCTAAAATTTCGATGTTGTTATACACCATTGTGATCGCTTCGCGCAGATATTGATACCCTTTAATATGCGCCGGAACTCCGATTTCATGTATGATCGATGTGATGTTCGCATCGAGGTTCTTCCCTTTGCCCAAAGGCACCACATTCGATTTGGCAAACGAAGTAGAAGGTGCGCTGTTGCTCAAGGTTTGGACACCCACGAGCTGACGAATCCGATTCGCCAACACTTCCATGTCAAATGGTTTCAAGATGTAGTAAGAAGCTCCAAGCTGAACGGCACGCTGCGTGATGTTCTCTTGACCAAAGGCGGTCAGCATGATGATTTTAGGCTGAGGGGTCAGGTTCAGGTCGCGAATGCGCTCAAGCACACCGAGTCCGTCCAGATGAGGCATAATAATGTCAAGGATCAAGACATCGGGAACTCTTGCTGCTTGATCGATCATCTCCAGTACTTCTTCCCCGTTATAGGCGATTCCCGAGACGACCATATCGTCTTGCTCCGAAATGTATTCCGCGAGCAAATTCGTAAATTCACGATTATCATCTGCCAACAACACTTCGATTTTCTGCACTGCCTACTTCCTCCTTCAGGTAATTGGATAGGTTTATTCATTGCTTCTCTTCTTACCAGAATAAGGATTCGACATGCAAAAGTAAATTCCTTCTGTCGAAAATTATTTTTATTTATTTTTTTGCATGATTGATATATAATAAATTATTTATTTACAGAAAGCGATCTAATTCGGATACATTCGACATTTGCATACAGATTGAAAGCTGTGTTTGTCGACCTATGCTTAAGGAAATTCCCTTCTTGGATGCCAATCCCCTGAAGTTTATACTTTCTGATATCTAAAAAAATCTTAAGGCAGCGTTTAGCTCGCCTTAAGATTTTGCATCGAGTCTTTCGTGCTTTGTAAAATACCGGCATCCTGCAGCATCCATTCGATAAAGCAACCATATCCTGATTTCGGGTCGTTGACGAACACATGAGTCACAGCACCGATGAGCTTGCCGTTCTGAAGAATTGGACTACCGCTCATGCCTTGAACGATACCACCGGTCTTCTCCACGAGACGCGGGTCGGTAATGCGAATAACTAATCCTTTCGTTTCCGGTGCACTCTGTTTGGAAACATGGACGATTTCGACTTTAAACCGCTCTACGCGTTGACCTTCAACGACGGTCAGAATTTCAGCCGGTCCTTCCTTCACTTCTTCTGAAAAAGCGACGGGAATCGGTTTCTCATAAAGGCTATGCTCTGGATTTTGCGACATCTTCCCGAAGATCCCAAAATTCGTATTGCGTTCGATATTGCCTAGGGTCTTACCTTCTTTGAGAAAGTGAGCCCGCTTCTCCCCGGGTTCACCGCTTTCGCTCTTGGAGATGGATGTGACGCTGGATTGCAGAATTTGCCCGCTGCCGACGACGATCGGCGTTTGGGTATTCATATCGGTAATAATGTGACCGAGGGCCCCATAGACGCCGTGATCCGGGGCATAAAACGTCAAGGTGCCGACCCCTGCAGCCGAATCCCGGATATACAAGCCAAGTCTCCAGGCCCGATCCTGCTGATCATATGCTGGATTTAAGGACGTGGTGAGCTCCTTATCGTTCCGCATATAGGTGATCTTTAGAGGTCGTTGATGTTTGCCAGCTTCAGCGGCAATTTCCGCCACTTCACGAACATCGTGGAGCTTCATTCCGTTAATGTGGGTGATCAGATCACCGGCTTGGATTCCGGCCGCTTCGCCGGGTGAAACTTTGCCGGTATCCGTTACAACTTGATGATGCCCGACCACTAAGATCCCGGCGGATTTCACCTTGACACCGATGGTTTGTCCGCCGGGAATCACTTTAAGGTCCGGGATGACATTGACCTTGACGGTCTTTAGAGGAATTTGACCGAATAATTTCATGCGGAGGTTGGCTTCTCCACTCCGAAGCGACGAAAGCTTGAGCGGATGTCCTAACGATACTTTCATGGATGGGTTCGCTTGCCCGTTGACCATCACTACATCAGGCCGATCTACGCTGACTTCGGCCTGCACGGGTAAAGCAAATGAAATTTGTGTTCCCTGACCCTGAAACAGGCGTAACTCGTCCGGCAGTACAGGAAGCCGCCCTTCAGCGGCAGACGTGCCGAGAAAACAAAAGAAGAAGGCAAGAAAAAGACCGAGCATTCGATTCCTGAGGTTCGGGTTCAATGGCTGTCACGCTCCCTTAGCTTCTTTCGCTTGACGAAACGGTGGTCGCCAATTGCGTACCTATAAGATACCCCGGGTCAGGTGTTTTATTACTGTCAATCATTGTGCCAGACTTAATAAAACATCCTTTTGTGCCTGTGCCAGCTTCAGCATTTCTTGGGCATGATGCTGGGTCTTTTCCGTGATTTCTACCCCGCCGAGCATGCGGGCCAGTTCATTCACTCGTCCGGCTTCATCTAAGGAAGCAACGCGTGTCATGGTGCGGCCGTCTTCAACGACTTTCTCGATGAGGTACTGCCGATCCGCCATGCAAGCCACCTGCGGCAAATGTGTGATGGCGAAAACTTGGCACAATCCAGACAATCGCGACAGTTTGTCGGCAATCGACTGAGCGGCCCGTCCGCTGACACCCGTATCCACTTCGTCAAAAATGAGTACAGGAACCTGTTCATGCCGGGCAAAGATGCTCTTAAGCGCCAGCATCATGCGGGACAGCTCACCGCCGGATGCAATCTTGCTAAGCGGTCGGAGCGGCTCTCCGGGATTTGGCGAAATGAGGAATTCAGCATTGTCGATACCGTGTTTGCCAGGACGGATCTTCTTTCCTTCCCATTCCAATCCGTTGGCATCCTCCATGAGGCTTAACTTCACTTCCAGAGAGGTCCGACCCATTTGCAGGTCTTTAAGCTCCGCCTCGATCTGGGCCGCGAGTTCAACGGCCTTCTGCTGCCGTACTGCACTTAGCTCGAAAGCCTGCTTCATCAGCCGCTCGGTTAATTTCTCCCGTTGCACCTGGAGCTGCTCCAGGCGTTCATCCTTATTCTCCAAGGCATCCACTTCTTGGTGAATCTTCTCATAATACGCAAGGATCCCTTGAATATCATCACCGTATTTACGGCGCAGCGTAGAGATCAGATCCAGACGTTCTTCGACTTCTTCCAACCGTTCCGGATTAAACTCGATCCGTTCACGATAATTCCGCAGGCTGAAGGACGCATCCTCCAATTGATAATACGCGGATTGAAGCTGCTCCAGGAGCGGAGATATTCCCTTGCTGTCGTAAGCCGATACTTCACTTAGCTTCGAGACAGCCTTCGCAATCGCGTCCAGTCCCTGAGGACCGTACAGCAAATCATAGGCTTTCGAAATGGACTCCATCATTTTCTCGCTATGGGATAGCTTGACCTTTTCCTCCGCGAGTAATTCATCTTCCCCCGGTTTTAACTCGGCTGCAGAAATTTCACTCAGCTGAAAACGGTATAAATCAAGCATTTGCAACGCCTGTTGACTGGTATTACGCAGCTCATGATATTCCTTGTCAATCCGTACGAACTCGGCGTAGGTCGCTTGATAAGCCGCTTTCACCGGATCAATCGCTTCGGCCCCGTAGGCGTCCAGCAATTCTAAATGACGTTCCGGTCGAAGCAGGGTTTGGTGTTCATGTTGGCCATGCAGGTTGATCAGCTTCTCTCCAACCTCGCGCAGCATCGATAAGTTCACCAGCTGCCCGTTAATGCGGGCTGAGCTCTTGCCTTGAACGCTGATTTCCCGGCGAATTATTAGAAGCTCTCCGGGGTCGCCCGCGATGCCAAACCCTTCCAGGGTTGTCCAAACCGGATGATCTGCCGGCAGATCGAAGGAAGCCTCCATCTCGGCTTTATCACAACCATAACGGATTAAATCGGCTGATCCCCTGCCGCCGGCAATTAGGCCCAGGGCATCAATGATGATCGATTTGCCCGCTCCCGTCTCCCCTGTCAGGACATGAAAACCGGAACCAAATGATACATCAACCGCTTCAACCACTGCCAGATTACGAATGGATAAATGAACCAACATCCGGGCACTCCTCCCCTACTCCCAAATCAATTAAGATATGTATCCCATGATCTGATCAATCAAATACCGGCTATAGTCCTCGTTGCGACAGATCAGCAAGATGGTGTCATCACCGCAAATCGTGCCAAGCAGATCCGGCCATTCCATATTGTCCAGCAGCACGGCTACCGCATTCGCAGTCCCCGGAAGACACTTCATCACAACCAAATTGCCGGTATAGTCGATATGCACGAAGCTGTCGACCAGCGCTCGCTGCAGCTTCTGCACCGGATTATAACGTTGAGCCGTCGGCATGGAATACTTGTATCTTCCGTCGTCTGTTGGCACCTTAATCAGCATTAATTCCTTAATGTCGCGGGAGACCGTCGCCTGAGTGACCTGATATCCCGCCTCGCGTAATGCTTCTACCAACTCATCTTGAGTCTCGATTTCCCTGGCCGAAATAATTTCCCTTATCTTGATATGTCTATGCCCTTTCATTGTGCCCTCCATTACCCCTGCAAGATCGTATTTAGTCTGAAATCAGTATTTATCGGTTTAGGCGGATTCATCTTCTTCGTTATCGTCCGTCGTTAGGGATATGACCTTCAGCTCTCCTTGCTCCGGATCCACGTACAACACGCCGGCACACTCCGGATATAACAGCAGGAACGGCAACAGGTCCCGGCGCAAACCGCTGCCCGTCCATTCCACCGGGCGGCGCTCTCGCGCAGTTCTAACTAGATAGAATTCCCCATTCTTGACTGCAATATAGTCAATAAAAAGACGGCTGTGCAGAAGTTCTCCGTCCACACGGAAGGTGAGCGGAACTTTCAGTTTATCGCTGACGACTTCATACCCTGCTTCTTCCAGCATGTCCACCGCAGGGTGCTCTATAATCTCCTCATTCATCTCAAATCCGATGCCGGATCGTAAAGTAAACGGCTTGCGGACCCAGGAACGAAAACCGCGGTATAGCAAATACGCGCCGATTCCCGCGATCACGATCATCAGAAGACCGTCCGAATAAGCTCCCACCGATATCACCTCATCCCTTATTTCGACGCTTCTGCGATGAGCTCCTGTCTTGAGAAGCACAAAATTTAGAAGGGAATGTGGACAACATCACGGTTTTGATTCCATTATAGGGAACAAGCGTTCGATTTGCAAGATGCTCCAATGAAAAAAGACCCATCACTTGGATGGGCCTCCTGTAAAAGTGTTTGATGCTTCATGAACCACGCTGGCCGCCAGCTCGCGGATCCGGGTAATCCGATCCACATCTAGCTCCCCTGCCGCACCAGCCGCAGCTTCCTCTTCCAATCTGAGATGAGCTAAAAATTCGATGTTCCCTTCCCCGCCGGTAATAGGAGAAAAAGTTAATCCGGCCACTTCGTAGCCTTGCTCCACCGCAAAGCTCAGCACCGTCTCTAACACTTCCTGATGTACCTTGGGATCACGGACGACCCCCGATTTGCCAACCTTCTCACGCCCCGCCTCAAACTGCGGTTTGATGAGCGCAGCGATGTCCGCCGGCCGTTTCAATAACGCAAGGAGCGGCGGCAAAATGATCTTTAGCGAAATAAAGGAAACGTCGATACTGGCAAAATCCGGCGTAGGACCGTCTAAATCCTGCGGGGTCATATAACGGAAGTTGGTGCGTTCCTTGACGTTCACCCGCGGATCGTTGCGCAGCGACCAATCGAGCTGATTGTATCCCACGTCAATCGCGTACACATACTCCGCGCCGTGCTGTAAAGCGCAATCCGTAAATCCGCCGGTTGACGATCCAATATCCAGCATCGTTCGACCGGTCAGATCCAGGTTAAACTGCTTAATTGCTTTTTCCAGCTTAAGTCCGCCCCGGCTGACATAGGGGTGAATCGCACCCTTGACGGACAACACCGTGTCCCGAGGAATCTTCGTCCCCGCCTTCTCGATCCGCTCTTGTCCGCCAAACACCAGTCCGGCCATGATCGCCGCTTTCGCTTTTTCTCTGCTGTCAAAATACCCCTGCTCCACGAGCAGGACGTCTACGCGTTCCTTGGAAACCGACATGCCAATCTCCCGTCAATAATTTACTTTCTTGCCGAGCGTCAAATGTTGTTCGCTCCGCAGCTTGTGCACCTCACGAACAACGTTCTCAGCCGTCAAGCCGACTTCTTCCAATTGCTCCTTGATGCTGCCGTGCTCGATGAACCGGTCGGGTACTCCCATCAATCGGATGTCCAGGCCCGTAATTCCTTGCTCCGCATAGAATTCCAGGATCGCACTCCCCAGGCTTCCCGCTTGCGACGCTTCCTCCAGCACGATCATCGTTCCACTGCTTTGCGCCAGTTGAACCAGCATTTCTCCGTCAAGCGGCTTTAAGAATCTGGCGTTCACCACGGCAGCAGACACGCCTTCCCGCTTGAGTCTTTCCGCCACTTCCTCGGCAACCTGTACCATCGGGCCAACTGCAACGATCGTCAGGTTGTCGCCTTCCCGCAGCAGTTCCCATGTTCCGATCGGAATCGGCACCAGCTCTTTGTCCAGCGGAACCCCAGGGACATTAATCCGCGGATAGCGGTATGCAATCGGCCCGTCGTTATATTCCAGCGCCGTCTTCATCATGTGGCGCAATTCATTTTCATCCTTCGGCATCATGAGAACGATATTCGGAATATGACGCATAAAGGCGATATCGTAAACCCCTTGGTGGGTTTCCCCGTCCGCTCCTACGAATCCAGCCCGGTCGATCGCGAACATGACGTTGGCGTTCTGACGGCAAATATCATGCACGATCTGGTCGTAAGCCCGCTGCATGAACGTGGAATATACCGCATAAACCGGCTTCAAACCTTCCATCGCCATGGCAGCGCACATCGTCGCGGCATGCTGCTCAGCGATCCCCACGTCAATCATGCGGCCCGGAAAACGTTCACCGAATTTCACCAATCCGGAACCGCCTGGCATCGCTGGAGTGACGGCCACGATCCGTTCATCCTGTTCAGCCAGCTCAATCAAGGTCTGTCCGAACACCTCCGTATACATCGGGTTCCCAACAGCCTTTAACAATTGGCCGGATTCAATTTTGTACGGCGTGATACCATGCCATTTATGCGAATCCTGTTCTGCCGGAGTATAACCTTTGCCCTTGGTCGTCAGCACATGCACCAACACTGGTCCGCTGACGTTATTCGCCTGCTTGAAGGCATCAATAAGACCCGGCAAGTCATGGCCATCGACTGGTCCCAGGTACTTGAATCCGAGCTCTTCAAATAAGACGCCGGATACCATCAAATACTTCAGGCTGTCCTTCACCCGCTCCACAGTTTTGGCAACTTTGCCGCCGATGGCCGGGATTTTCTTCAGCAGCTGTTCCACTTCGTCTTTGGCCCGCAGGTAATTGCGGTCCGAACGAATTTTGGTCAAGTAATTATGCAAGGCTCCAACGTTTGGCGCGATCGACATTTCATTGTCGTTCAAAACCACCATCAAATCTTTCTTCTCATGGCCGATATGATTCAGCGCTTCAAATGCCATCCCGCCGGTTAACGCACCGTCCCCAATGATCGCAATTACGCGGTTCGATTCGCCCTTCATGTCCCGGGCCAGCGCCATCCCCATGGCCGCGGAGAGGGAGGTGCTGCTGTGCCCTGCTTCCCACACGTCATGCACGCTCTCGCTTCGTTTGACGAATCCGCATAATCCCCGATGTTTACGAAGCGTGTCGAACTGGTCCTTCCGCCCGGTTAAGATTTTATGTACATAGGCTTGGTGTCCTACGTCAAAGATGAGTTTATCCTGCGGACTGTTGTAGCAATAATGCAGGGCGATCGTCAGTTCCACCACGCCCAAATTCGATGCCAAATGCCCGCCGGTGACCGACAGCTTCTCAATCAAGAACTGACGGATCTCCTCAGCGAGCGGCGTCAATTGCTCCAGGGACAAGTTTTTCAGATCGGCAGGCTCATGTATTTGCGAAAGCAGCACAGCCATTCCCCGCTTTCCTAAATGTATGGTTCCAAAAGCCGACATCCAAGTCCGGCCTTTTCTTACACTTGTTGATAATAGCCTTCATTATACCATATGTCATCGCGATGTCGAAATCACTTACGGCAGATACGTAAGTCATTTTTCCCTGATTTCGACCAACACCTCGATGAGACAAATACGTTAATGATCCCGGCGAAGCAACAGATCCGCAATCTCCAGCAGCCGCTGCGGATGCGGAATCGCTCCGTCTTGTAACGCCTGCTTCGCCTCACTCGTCAGCCGTTCAACTTCCGCTTGGGAAGCCTCGATGCCGATAAAGTAAGGGTAAGTCACCTTCTGTTGGATGACATCGCTTTGCGTTTTTTTGCCGAGTTTGCTTTCGTCCCCAATCAGATCCAGGATGTCGTCCTGAATTTGAAACGCATGCCCCAGCGCCCGGCCATACCGTTCCAATGCCTCAAGCTGCTCCGTGTTTCCCGAAGCGATATGTCCGCCCGCTCTGACTGAAAATACGATCAGATCTCCGGTTTTGTGCTCATGGATGTAGCGCAGCTGTTCGAGATCGGTCACTCCCTGCTCGCCTTGCATGTCGGCCACTTGGCCGCCCACCATGCCGCCCGGCCCGGCAAATCGCGACAATTCCTCCACGATCGCCAGCGCCGACTCCGCCGACACCCCTTGCTGGCGGCTCGCTTGAACCACGCTGTAAAAAGCATGCGTTAACAGCCCATCCCCGGCCAAAATGGCCATCGCTTCCCCAAACACTTTGTGGTTCGTCGGTTTTCCGCGACGAAAGTCATCATTGTCCAAGGCCGGGAGATCGTCATGGATCAGCGAGTACGTATGTACCATTTCCACGGCGCAGGCGACGGGCATTGCCGCATCTCGGCTGCCGCCGAGCGCCTCCGCCGCAGCCACGACGAGCAGCGGCCGAAGCCGTTTCCCACCCGCCATCAGCGAATAATCCATCGCCTGACTTAGCGTTTCCGGCACGTTCCATACCGCCGGAAGGCTGGAGGACAAGCGCGTGGACACGGCTTCAGCAATCTCCTTCATATATGCCTCTATCGATAAATGCTGCTGCAACAAGATCACCGCTCTCTTCAGAAGTCCGAACTATCACTTAGCGGCGGCTGAAACGGCTGCTTCTCCACCGCCCCGTCTTCTTCTACGATCATTTCGATCTTTCGTTCCACTTGTGCCAGCTTTTGACCGCAGATTTGCGAGAGCCGCATGCCCTGCTGAAACAGGTCAATCGCTTTCTCCAACGGCACATCTCCGCGCTCCAGCTGAGACACGATATCCTCCAGCTGGTTCATCGCATCTTCGAAATTAAGTTCAGCTTGCTGCGCGTCTGCTGCATTAAGCTTGGCTTCCTGTTCCTTCATCTTCTCCCGCTCCTTCCGGTCTCATGCCCCAAACTTGACAATCTAGTTCTCCGTCCGTCACCTTCACCGTGATCCGGTCACCCAGTTCAACGTCCGATAACGACTTGATCAACCGATCCCCGCGTTCATCGTAGACGAGGCTGTAGCCCCGCGCCATGACTTTCAGCGGGCTCAGTGCATCCAGATGGCGAATGCCCGATGCCAGCTGACTGGACTTCTCTCGCAGGATGCCCTGCATCGCTTGCCGCAGCAGGCGATCCGCCTCCCGCCTCCGGCGTCCCGCGAACTGCAGCGCATCCCGTGGATGGAAGCGCAGCAGACGCTGGTGCAGGCGGTCTTGTGCCGCGCCGGCGAGCTGCAGGCGCGTCTGCATGTGCCCCGTCAGCCGCGAGGACAGCCGGTCCAGCCGCTCCGCGTGCTGGAGCAGGCTGCGCCGCGGCTGCGTCAGCGCCGGCGAGCGCTGCAGCCGGCGCAGCCGTTCGCGCGCCTGCTGCAAGCGGTGCTGCAAGCTCTGCTGCAGCACCTGTTCTCGCTGGCGCAAGTGCGCGCGCAGCTCGGCCGTGTGCGGCACGGCCAGCTCGGCGGCCGCGGTGGGCGTGGCAGCTCGCAGGTCGGCGACGAAATCGGCGATCGTGAAGTCTGTCTCGTGGCCTACGGCCGAGATGACGGGAATCGCCGATTCATAGATCGCCCGCGCGACCTGCTCCTCGTTGAACGCCCACAGCTCCTCGAGCGAGCCGCCGCCGCGGCCGACGATAAGCACGTCGGCCTCGCCCATTGCGTTCAGCGTGCGAATCGCTTTCACGATCGACGGCGCTGCCCCTTTGCCTTGGACAAGCACAGGGTACAGGATCACCGCGGCCTGCGGGTACCGCCGCCCCAGCGTCGTTAAGATGTCGCGGACCGCTGCCCCGGTCGGCGAGGTGACCACGCCAATCGTCTTCGGGAACCGCGGCAATGGCCGTTTGCGTCCCGGCGCGAACAAGCCCTCTGCATCGAGCTTCTGCTTCAGCTGTTCGAAGGCGAGATACAGGCTGCCTACGCCGTCCGGTTGCATATGCGTCACGTAAAATTGATACTGCCCGTCCCGCTCGTAGACGGAAACATTGCCGCGTGCAATCACGCGCGTCCCTTCCTTGGGTCGGAACGGCAACCGCTGGTTGTACGATGCGAACATAATGCTCTTGATTCGGCTGTCCGCATCCTTCAGCGTGAAATACATATGCCCGCTGGAATGATGCGTGAAATTGGAGATTTCACCGCGAATCCAGACGTCGGTGAGCACCTGATCCGATTCCAGCTTCATGCGGATGTAGCGGTTTAACTCCTTAACCGTTAAAATCCGTTGCTGATCCAAAGGTGCCGCCTCCTTTCCGAGAACTAAGGGAAAATCATGCCCTAATTCACTTCTCGTAGTCGCTGCTGATGAAAACAAGGGAACTTAAAGCCGTACGGTCCAACGACACACACCGGCCAGCCATTACTTGGCACCTCCGCTTAAGCCAGCCCTTGCAGGCGTTTCGCTGCAATCAGCGTATTTTGCATCAACATCGTAATCGTCATCGGGCCAACGCCGCCAGGTACCGGTGTGATGGGTCCAGAGATCTCTTTTACGCTCTCAAAGTCAACGTCCCCAGCCAGCTTGCCGTTATCCAGACGATTCATCCCTACGTCAATCACGACTGCACCCGGCTTCACATAGGAGGCGTCTACGAAGTTGGCGCGTCCGATCGCAACGACAAGAATGTCCGCGAGGCGAGTCAACTCTTTCATGTTCGCCGTGCGCGAATGGCACATCGTGACCGTGGCGTTCTCCCGTTGCAGGAGCAGGGAAACCGGCTTGCCGACGATGTTGCTGCGGCCAATAACAACCGCATGCTTCCCGGCGATCTCCACGCCGGTGCGTTTGATCAGCTCAATCACCCCTGCCGGTGTGCAAGGCAAGAGGCTGTCGTCGCCGATCATCAAGTTCCCAACATTAATCGGATGGAATCCATCAACGTCTTTTTCCGGCGAGATGGCATCGATAACGGCTTTCTCATCAATATGCTTAGGCAGCGGCAGCTGTACCAGAATCCCATGGATATTCGCCTGATGGTTCAGCTTGTCCACCAAAGCGAGCAAGTCCGCTTGCGACGTATCGGCTGGCAGACGGTGAACCTCCGAATAGTAGCCCAACTCATGGCAGGCTTTCTCCTTATTCCGCACATACACCTGCGAAGCCGGATCTTCCCCGACGAGCACGACGGCCAGTCCTGGCGTAAAGCCTTGTTTCACCAGCTGTTCTACCTCTGCGCGCAAATCCTTGCGGATATCCTCCGAAATTTGTTTACCGTTAATAATTGGTGCTGTCATGCTCGTCCTCTCCTCTTCTATAAAATAATATTGGATGAAAAAATTATCGTTTGCTCTTCAGCTGATCGATGTCTTGAATCATCTTCCCCAGTACGCCGTTGACGAACTTGCCGGATTCCGGGGATCCAAAATGCTTGGCCAGCTCGATCGCTTCATTTACAGCGACTTTCCCCGGCACGTCATCGCGGAAGATCATTTCATAGGTTGCCAGACGCAACACCTGCCGGTCCACCTTGGACAAACGGCTGATCTGCCATCCCTTCAAATAATCTTCCAGCAAGCCATCGATCGCATCCTTCCGGCTCCAAGTGCCATTGACCAGCTCTAGGACGAAAGCTCGTGTCGCATCCACATCCGACAGCTCGACTTCACCTTCGTTCTCTTCCATCGCTTCCGTCAGCAGCATCGTCACCGCTTCGTTTGCGTCCACCTCATTCATTTCCATCTGGTACATGCTCTGCACCGCAATCTCTCTCGCCAAACGCCGTTTCATCTGTTTCCTCCTAACCAATTTCTACGCTTACTCTTCCATCATGGCTTACTTTTAAGTTGCTATGCTTCATTTCCTATCCCTCAGTACTTACCCATAAGCATAGACCAAAACCGGCTTAAACATCACCGGACATTTCACATTTCTCGACTCGCTTTAACACAAAAAAAGACCCGTAATAGGCTTACTCCACAAAAGGGGCAAGAACACGTTCCTAGCTCTTTTCCGGAGTAAGCATATCACAGGAAGCGGTAATGAGGAATTCAAAATTCAAAAATCTCATTTAAAGGGACGCCAACGCGTAGACAGCCATTCCCAAATCGTGCCCCAAGGTAGGAGCGGGCCTCCCTCCAAGTCCTTCTGCTTACCAATCGTATACCCGATAAATAGCAGCAAGGCGCAGAACAACATATTCCAGAATCCGAAAAACAGATAGATCGGGCATAAAAACACGGCCGCCGCTATCCCGAGCAGGCGTCCTTTGTGACTCTCCCACAATTGTTTCCAGAACACCCCGCTGCTCACCCCTATTCAACCCGGCCTTTGAGAACCGGGGAATGGACCAGATTGGCAATGTACACCGATACGTAGGAGACAGGAATCCCGGTAATTTCCTCGACACGGTCATGGACTTGCTTCTGAACTTCTTCCGTCAACGCAGGGATCGATGTCTCCCCGTCCACCAACGCACGCACGACGATTTCAAGGCCGGACTCCGTGATCCGAATCCGCGTCTTCACTTCCTTGATGCCGCGCACGCGGGAAGCGGCTTTATACGCTAAGTTCTCAATGGTGTCCACCGAGATCTGGATATCACCGTATTCGTTGCGTTGGTCAATCGAGGTCGCCGCACTGCGATCTCTGCTGATGGATATGTAAAATACCCGAATGCTGATCAAGAGCAGCAGGATTGCCGCTACCCAGGTACCGATATAGATCGGTTGTTGCTCCAGAACTTTCAGCTCCATAGGAACAGCGTCCGTGAGCACAAGAATGACAAATACGGATAGGATGGCAATGCTCAAGCTGTAAATAAACATCAAAATTCGATCTAAAATTTTGGCCACGACAGGTATTGCCTCCTTAAAAAGAGGGTTGCTTCAGCTTGTCCCAGCTGAAAATTACAGTAAACCCCTGACCAAGGAAGCGGTCAAGGGGTTCATGACAAATCGTTATTTCACGCGATGGGTCGCTTCCACTTCTTCCACACGTTCGGCTGCTTTGAAAATGACGTCGTGAATATGTACGTTCACTTCAACGACATTCAGTCCCGTCATGTTTTCGATGGAGCGTTTCACATTACGTTGGATTTCCGAGGCGACTTCCGGGAGACGGTTGCCGTATTCGACGATAACGGATACGTCCACCGCAGCTTCACGTTGACCGACTTCCACCTTCACACCCTTGGAAAGGTTCTTTCTTCCCAACAGTTCGGCGATTCCGCCGGCAAATCCGCCGCTCATTCCGGCAACCCCCTTGACCTCGACGGTAGCTAGTCCAGCAATCACCTCGATGACTTCAGGGGCAATTTGAATTTCACCAATATCCGTACGTTCGAATTCCGTTGGCAATGTGCTCATTCTATTCATCCACCTCTCAATAAGTATGACGCTGCTCTATCGATAGATACCGCGCACTTATTATACATACTATATCATTTTGGGTTCATTATGACAAACACGAGGCGGCTTTCTATATCTCGTTTTCTTCCAAAAATTTGATATCAAAGTCACCTTTAATAAAGGTTGGATGCTCCAGCAGCTTCTGATGGAAAGGAATCGTGGTATGAATTCCTTCGATCGCGAATTCGGACAAAGCCCGTTTCATCTTCGCAATCGCTTCCTCCCGTGTAGGTCCCCAAACGATCAGTTTCGCAATCATGGAATCATAATGAGGCGAGATCATGTACCCTGGATAAGCCCCACTATCGACGCGAACCCCTGGACCGCCCGGAGGCAAATAGAAGCCGATTTTCCCCGGAGACGGCATAAAGTTGCGAGTCGGATCCTCCGCATTAATCCGGCACTCGATCGACCAACCGTTCAGCTTGATGTCCTCTTGGGTGAAGGAAAGCGGATTGCCTTCGGCCACGGAAATCATCTCTTGAATCAAATCAACGCCGGTCACCATCTCGGTAACCGGATGCTCAACCTGAATCCGCGTATTCATTTCCATGAAGTAAAACTGTCCGTCCGGACCCAGAAGGAATTCCAGCGTACCCGCACCGGAGTAGTTTACCGCCAATGCAGCCCGAACCGCCGCTTCTCCCATCTCTTGCCGTTTCTCAGGCGAGAGCACGGGGCATGGCGCTTCCTCTAACAACTTCTGGCGGCGACGTTGCACCGAGCAATCGCGTTCGCCCAAGTATACAGCATTGCCGTGCTTGTCGGCGATGATTTGGATCTCCACATGCTTCATGCCGGTCAAATATTTTTCGAGATACACGCCGGCATTCCCAAAAGCTTTTTGCGCTTCCTGCTGCGCTGTTGTAATTTGCTTAATCAGCGATTCCTCGTCCTCGGCAATACGAATCCCTTTGCCTCCGCCGCCAGCTGTCGCTTTGATGATGACCGGATATCCGATGTCCCGAGCAATCATCACGGCTTGTTCGAGGTCCTCAATCAATCCGTCCGAGCCCGGAATAACAGGCACGTTAGCCTCTCTCATCGTTTGCTTCGCCATCGCCTTGTCCCCCATGCGGGTAATCGCTTCCGGGGAAGGGCCGATAAACGTAATATTGCAGGAGCCGCAGATCTCCGCGAAGTCGGCATTTTCAGCCAGGAACCCGTACCCGGGATGAATCGCGTCGCACTCCGTTAACGTCGCTACACTCATCAAATTGGTCAGATTCAAATAGCTGTCCTTCGACGGCGTAGGTCCGATGCAATAAGCTTCGTCAGCCAAACGGACGTGCAGCGAATCCTTGTCCGCTTCGGAATAGACCGCTACGGTAGATATCCCGAGTTCACGGCAAGCACGAATGATCCGCACAGCAATCTCGCCGCGGTTGGCAATCAATATTTTATGAAATTTCATGAGATACTCGTATCCTCCTTTGGAAAGCTAGGGTAACGGCCCTTGAAGCTGCAACATACGTGATGCGTTAAGGGCGTAATCCTTGGTTTACTCCGGCTTCACCAAAAAGAGAGGCTGACCGTATTCGACCATCTGCCCGTTCTCCACCAGGATGTCGATGATTTCGCCTTTCACTTCCGCCTCTAGCTCGTTCATCAGCTTCATTGCTTCAATGATGCAGACCGTCGTCTTCTCGCCGACTTTGTCGCCGATATTTACATAAGGCTGAGCTTCCGGCGACGAAGCACGATAAAACGTCCCGACCATCGGCGAAACAATGGTATGTAAATTCGCAGCAGGTGCAGCCGATGGAGCCGAGTCTGTCGCTTGAGGAGCCGATACCGTTTCTTGCGGAGCCGGAGCCGATGCGGCAGCTTGGACATTTTGCGGTACAGCGGCAACAACTTGCGGCTGCACGTGAACAACTTCACTCGCGCCGTTCTTACGAATGGACAAGCGAGCGCCTTCATTTTCGATTTCTAGTTCATGCACGGACGTTTGGTCCAGCAGCTCGATCAATTCTTTAATTTCACTCAGCTTAAACATATCTTCACTCTCTCTCCTTCAGCTTTGTAGGAAAAGCCTTGGCCTTCAACCATAAGCCTTCTCGGCTCATAACTTTATGTATTATATCATAATCGATCAAAATGGAAAGAGTCCAAGTTGCCTCGGACCCTTCCCTTCCTCGGTTGCTATTCAACTGAGCCTATAACCTTATTGTTTCACATATTGTACGCTGACTTTATCCTGAGATACACCCAATTCCTTGATCACGAGGTCCATGATGCTGACGGCTTCTTTTGCTTCCATCTTCTCACTGATCACCACGACTTTATATTTGTCGTCCGCTTCTTGTACAACAGCATTGGCATATTGCTGTTTCAATCTTTCTTCGATGTCATAGATTTTTGCTTCCTTCTCTTCCAAAGCGCTTAATTCTTGTTGAGCCATTGCAGCTTCTTCGAGAGATTCGTTTTCATTGATCGCTTTCATCAGCTCTTCCTGCTTTTTCATGTTCTCCTGAGCGCGAGCGAATTGGTAAGCGTTCAGCGTGTCCGTAGAGGAGACGCCTTGAGCTTCCAGTTGACTCAGCACATCCTCATCTGTAGTGGTTTCCTTCTGGCCATTGTCCGCAGCTGCCGTATTTCCCGACGCTTTACCGGCATCAGCCGTTTGCGTATCCGTGGAGGTTGCGGTATCGTCTTCTTGAGCTACATCTGTAATTTCGTTGTTGCTCTCATCGGTGGATTGCTCCGTTTGATCTGCGACCGTTGTATCGTCCGTGATCGTGCTGCTGTTTTCAGTGCCGTCCGTTGTCACTTCGGACAGGATCACGTCATCGCCTTCTGTGCTATTCATGCCGTTATTTGTCGTAGCCACCTGTTGTCCGTCAGCTGTTGTTGCAGGTTGCGGTCCTTCTTCCGTAAATAAGTAGTAAGCCGATAAAATCACCATCAAGCTCAGCATGGAAACCAGCCAAATCGTTTGTCTTTTGGATTTCATAATGGATTTTCCTCCTCAAAATGTATTCGAACGATTTCCTTCATTTTCGATTGCTTCCTTATTGAGATTGCTTGCGCGGGACGACAGAGATCCGGTAGGCCGGTACGTTAAGGCCCTTCTCAACCGCATCGACGATCAAGCTCTTCACCGTTTTGTTCTCAGCTCCTCGGGCGACAACCAGCACGCCGCGAACCTTCGGCTTGATCTTCTTGGTAACGATCGGCTGCTCGCTGCCGGAAGCTTCGTAGGTGACGATCTGTCCGTCTCGGGTATATTGGGTGATATGCCGTTTCCCCCCATCCGCATCGCTTTCTTCTGTCAGCTCCTGCGAATCTTTGATATTTCGTTGGACCACGATTTCCTCGGTCGAATCGATGGTAACCAGCACATCTACCGCGCCAACGCCCACGATTTTCTCCAAAATCTCTTTGGTCTTGCCTTCGAGCGCCGTTTCGATGCTGCTGAAATCATCGTCACCCGCGATGCCCGCAGATCCTGTCGAACTCGATAGGTCCTGCATCATCGGCGGTTCGCGGCTCCCTTCGCCGTTGTTATCCAGCTGCTTCACGTTAACGAAGGAGTTAAACAACATGATGGCAATCCCAACCAACCCGAGGATCAACAGCCAGCGGAACGTACTTGCGGCCTTTTTGCCGTCCGTCCCCTTGCCTAACCATTGCTCCAGTTTCTTCAGCCATCCCGGCACTTTCTTCACCTCCCGGCGTGTTAATCATTTAGATGCTCGGCCCTTAGGACCGTGATTGCCTCTCGATCAACGCCCCAGTTCTCCTGGAGCAGGTCTTCGATTTGCGAGACCAGCCGGTCTGCGGCTGGCTCGGCATCGCTTGCGACCGTCTTGCCCTCTCCCCCAGAGCCGTTCTCGCCCATTGGCTCTTCAAGTGTACCAGCCATCACCGCTTGGCTCTGCGCTTCGGATTCCCCCTCAGCGTCCTTGGTCTTGCCGGAATCGCTTGTGTTTACGCTGATTTTTATTTTTTCAACCGGTGCGATCGATACCTCCGGCCCCCGTCCGGCTCCACCGGCCTTTGCGGTTTGCTCTTCCGACTTCACCTGTGCCATGACAACCTCTACCGCGGAAATGACCGGCTCAGCAGCCAGCGGAGCGACTCCTCCGGCTCCGGATTTGTCCGTTGGCTTCGTTTTCAGCTTGACCGTTACTCGTTGAACTTGCTGTCCCGTCGAGCGCTCGATCTGCTGCTTCATTTGCCTTGCCGCCTCCTCGCCTGCCCAGGCCAAGGCTTCGGATTCCTGCTTCTCCCTCAGCTTCTCGCCCTGTTGCAGGATCGCTTCTGTGCTTTGAACCTGGGAATGGCTCTCTAGTCCATCCCAGCTCGTCGAGAATGCTGCCTCGAGCTGATCTTTGGCATCGGCGGAGAAGAAACGCATGATCGGGGAAATTAACGTTAGCAGGATCAGCAGGCTGACCACGAATCTGACGTAACGCTCCATCGCGCGGTTGGGCAGCAGCAAATCGATAAACACGGCGATTAATACGATGAAAATGATTTCTCTTAGCCACCCCGCCAGCCAGTCCACGCATGATCACCACCCCTTGTATATCGTTTAGGTCCCCTTAGGACGACTCACCTCATCATCACGGTGATGTTTCCAGCGGTCAGCATGATCGTGATCGCCAGGAAAAACATCATGCCCACCGCGGCCAGCGCTGCGAAGACATACAACATGCTCTTACCGATCGTCTCCAGACATGAGATCACGGGTGAATCGCCGAGCGGCTGCATCACCGCCGCAGCCAGGTTGAAGATCAGTGCCAGCGTAATGATCTTGATTGCCGGGAAGGCGCATAGAAACAGCAGGATGATCACTCCAACCAGCCCGATCGAATTCTTGACGAGCAGGGAAGCCGAGATCACGGTGTCCGTTGCATCGGCGAACACTTTGCCGACGACCGGAACGAAGTTGCCGGTCAGGTACTTGGCTGCTCGCAGGGTCACCCCGTCGGCCACGGATCCGGCGATGCCCTTCACCGAGATGACGCCAAGAAATACGGTGAGCAGGACCCCAAGCAAAGCCATGCTCACGGTGCGGAGTAAATTGCCCAGCTGAGTAAGCTTATACTTGTCTGACAACGAGCTGACGATGTGCAGCACCGCCGAGAAGAACAGCAGTGGGAATACGACCGTATGTACCGCTGTCCCTACCGCATGGACCATAAACACAACCAAAGGGTGAGTCACGGTTACCGTTACCGCATTGCCCAGAGAAGCTAGCAACGTGAACAGCAGCGGCACCATCGCCATCATGAAGTCAATCATTCCGCTAATCGCATTCGTCGCATAGGTGATCGCCACATGGAAGCTGTTGATCGCAAGCACCAAAATCACCATATAGCAGATGGAGTAAGCCACTTTACTGACCTGTTTGCGCTCGAATGCGGTTTGCAAGGTTTCCAGAATCATACTAAAAATGGAGAGCAGCACGATGGTCACTAAGATGTGCCCGTTATACAGCACCTCGTGCCACATATATCGCATCAGGCCGCTTAGCCCCGCCTTAAGACTAAAGCTCTGGTCCTGCTGCAGAAGCATATCCATAAAGGAAGGGAGCTTCTGATCCGGGAAGAACCCGCCGTACTCCTTCATCAGCTGCTGCCAATACATTTCGACCTGATCGGTGGGAAGCTCCTTGGCCTGGCGTTGGATCCAGTTATCCCCTTCCCCTTCAGCGGAGGCGATGACGGGCATGTACCAAAACAGCAGGACCCCTAAGATGATCAAGAGCAGCGTAGACCCGCGCCATCGTTCAATCGTTGCTGGCATAACTTTCTCCCCAATCTGATGCAATGCGCCTGTTAAGCCGGCAGCAGCTTGATGACCGTCTCGATAATAATGCTGATAATCGGTATGGCTAGCACCATAATGAGCACTTTACCCGCCATTTCGATTTTGCTGGCGATGCTCTCCTGACCGGCATCCCGGACGATCTGCGCCCCAAATTCGGCGATGTAGGCGATGCCGATAATTTTCAGAATCGTCTTCAGATAGATCATCTGGACGCCGGATTTCTCGGCCAGATCCTCCAGCACCTCGATAATTCCGCCGATTTTTCCGATCAGGTACAGGAAGATCAGAACGCCCGTGCTTGCGGCAATCAGGAATGCGAACATCGGCTTTTGTTCCTTGACGACCAGGACCAGCACGGTTGCGATAAGCCCGAGCCCTACAACTTGGATGATTTCCACGGAGCGCTCACCTACTGGAATAAAAAAATCGATTTAATTTCCTGAAACAGACTGTCAAGCAATCGGATGACCATGAACAGAACGACCACAAACCCGATCAGGGTCACCCAATGCGCCATGTCCTCTTTGCCCATCTGCTTCAATACCGTATGGATCATGGCGATGATGATACCGATGCCAGCAATCTGAAAGATGGCGTTCACTTCTATGTTCATTGATTTGGCACCTCACTAACGATTTCACAGGCGTCAATCAGCCGTGGAGGGAAATGGTATTCAGTAGAACAAAATGACGATGAACGCTCCGCACAAAAGCCCCAAGCTTCGATACATTTTTTCATAGCGGGCCTGTTCTTCCCGTGCTGCGGATTCCTCGCTCTCAAGCTGCCGCACCGCTGTGGCGATATGACCCAGCTGATCCTTCCGGTCGCTTGTCCCGAGCGTGATGCTGAGCTGCCTGATGACCTCTTGCTCGGGCGCCTTCATCGCGGTGTAGCTCCACAGCTTCGTTACAGCTTGCTCCAGACTCTCCTGGGCGGTCAGCGGGTGGGCGGAACTCATATGGTCCGCCGCCCGAACGAAGATCGCCCGGATCGGCTCCCCGCTCTGCTCGCCGATTCTTCGGAGAGCATCCGGCAGCGGGGTAAAGCCGTACATAATCTCTGTCTCGAGCCGCTTTAGTGCGAGGATCAGCCTCCGGATCTGACTTGGCCGCGCTGCGAATTGCCTGGCTTTCAGCCAGCCCGCCAAGGTGGCAGTCAGCAGGACGAGGGCGGCTCCAAACATCTTAAGCATGCTCTTCCCTGCCTCTCCATCCAGGGACAGCCGCCGGAATTCCGCGGCGTTTGCCGTCCCACAGCTTAAAGGCAAGTCCCTTATCCGTCCGCGCAATCACCGCGTACATTTGGAAGAAAGAGCTCTCCGCCAGCCTGGACAATGCCGGACGGGCGACCAAATCGTCCACGCTTGAACCATGCGCCGTGGCAATGACCCGGACGCCGGCGTGCAGCGCTTCAGCCAAAGCCTCGGCATCCTCCGGCCGACCGATTTCATCAACGATGATGACGTCCGGCGACATGGAGCGAATCATCATCATGATTCCTTCTGCCTTCGGGCAGCCGTCCATCACATCGGTTCGCGGACCCATGTCAAAGCCGGGCACGCCCCGCTTACTGCCGGCGATTTCGGAGCGCTCGTCGATGACCGCAACCTTGAGCCCCGGCCAGGAGGCCTCGGGATGTCCCCAAGTGCCACTGCTAATCTGGCGCGCTAAATCGCGAATTAGCGTCGTCTTCCCTTGTTGGGGCGGAGACAGAATTAAGGTGTGATACACCGTCTTGTGCTTGAAATCGAGCAGCCTCGGCAGGATCGGATCCGCAATGCCTTTTATCTCTCGGGCAATCCGCACGTTAAAGCCGCTGATGTCACGCAGATGCTCCACCCTTCCTCCGCTGAGCAGGGTTCTCCCGGCTAGTCCGATCCGATGCCCGCCAGCGATCGTAATAAACCCTTTGCGCAGCTCCTCTTCCATCGTGTACAGCGAATGGTTGGTGATCAGGTCAAGCAGCCGTTTGCCGTCCTGCTTGCTTGGCTTGTATGCGGCGTTCGGATTTCGCGTCATCTCCCCGTCCGACGTTAGAAAATAGTAGCGGCCGCCCGTATTAATCTCCAGCGGGCGTTCCTCGCGAATGCGAATTTCTTCCAAAGCCGGAAAGATAGAAGGCGGAAGCTTCAGCAGCAAGTCCCGGAGATTGTCGGGAAATACGGTTAACCAACTTGGGTTCATAGGCGTACCCCCAAAACTCTTACTTTTCACGCATGTCCATATCGCCTGATTTGCTTTCTCTTATTTGGATTGTTTTTTGCTATATCACATGTGTATGCTTGTACTTGGTCAATATGCTAGGGAACTCTATCATTTCTTCAAAATGCCGATTAAGAGACAAGTCACTCCGCACCCAATCCATGCCATCTTTCCCCACGATAGCTTGTCGGCCATACCGGCAAGTCCAATCGACGTGGTGACAAGCAGTATGGTCGGGCCAACGAACGCCAGCGCCGAATTAACGGCCAGCGCCTTGTCCACCCTGCCCAGCTTCAGCATCAGCAGCGCTGCGAGAATTTCGATCGTCCCCGAAAAAATTCGCAAGGCCGCCATGCTTGTCACGAATTTATCAAGCATATATACCTCCTTTTTGTCCCATCTGTTCTCTTAACGATATGCCTGAAACTCTCTATTTATTAAAAAAATCCCCCGAAGCCATTCGCTTCGAGGGATTCCTTTGTACCGTTCTTCAGTTAATTGATATACGGGTTAGCGCCGTTCTTGCGGACCGCCAACAAATGCAGTGGTCTCCGCGTCCAAACCATATGCCGTATGCAAGGCCTTCACGACATCGTTCAGCTTGCTTCCTTCAATCACGCAAGATACCTTAATCTCCGAGGTGCTAACCATCTCAATATTAACGCCCTGCTTGGAGATCACTTCAAACATTTGAGCTGCAACGCCCGGATGGCTGACCATCCCTGCGCCTACGATCGAAACCTTCACAAGCCCCTCCTGGGAGGTTACCTTCTCATAAGGCAGCTCGTTACGGATCCCTTCCAATACCTTCACTGCCTTATCGCAATCGGACAGGGCTACGGTAAAGGAGAAATCCGCTTTCCCATTCGTTACCCCGCTTTGGACGATGATGTCCACATCGATCTTGGCCTCTGCCAGAGAGCCAAACACCTTCGCCAGTACGCCTGGCACGTGCGATACGCCCAATATGCTGATTCGGGCTACGTTCTTATCATACGCGATCCCGCTGACAACCACACCTTGTTCCATATTGACTTCCTCCTTCACAACCGTACCTTCATGATTGTTAAAGCTGGAGCGGACAACGAGCCGTACATTATTGTGCTTCGCATATTCCACCGCACGTGGATGCAAAACCGCCGCACCTAAGTTCGCGAGTTCAAGCATCTCGTCGTATGAGATTTCGTTCAGCTTGCGGGCATTCTTCACGATCCGCGGGTCCGTTGAATACACCCCGTCCACATCGGTATAAATCTCGCAATAATCCGCTTTTGTCGCCGCAGCCAAAGCGACGGCTGTCGTATCCGAACCGCCGCGCCCGAACGTCGTAATCTCTCCGTCCTCAGTCAAGCCCTGGAAGCCGGCTACAATCACGATATACCCTTCTTCCAATGACTTGAGCACCCGCTCCGGCTTAATATCGGTAATCCGAGCTTTACCATGCTCTGCCTCCGTGCGGAAGCCTGCTTGCCAACCGGTATAAGAAACGGCCTTAGCGCCCAGCGCATCGATAGCCATTGCCATCAATGCGATCGAGATTTGCTCGCCGGTCGTCATCAACATATCCATTTCCCGCAAAGGTGGGTCCGGATTAATCAGCTTCGCTTGATCGATCAAATCGTCCGTCGTGTCGCCCATCGCGGAGACGACCACCATCACCTGATGCCCTTCCTGCTGTTTGTCTACAACCCGCCGGGCGACGCGTTGCATACGCTCCGTATCGCCTACAGAGCTGCCTCCAAATTTCATCACGTATAAAGCCAAGTCAGACCCTCCCTAATGGTGCTCCAAGTCGGAGCGTTCAACCCATTGAATCCAGTAACGCTTTAAACCAGTATAATACGAAAGACCCGAAGTTCGTCAATGGTTTTGCCGATATTAACAAAAATTCCTCCACCCAGGTAGGTGGAGGATGCCTATTAGTACAAGACTCCGCCTGGAGCGGAGCCTTGACTACTGAGAGATTATGCCCGCGAAATATATTTACCATCGCGTGTATCGATCAAGAGTACGTCGCCTTCATTAATGAAGAGCGGTACTTGAACGTTCAAGCCGGTTTCGACTTTAGCGTTCTTCGTTGCGCCGGTAGCCGTGTTACCTTTGATTCCCGGTTCCGTTTCAATAACCTTCAGCTCGACGCTGTTTGGCAGGTTGATCCCAATAATTTCGCCTTGGTAGCTGACGATTTTTACGTTCATATTTTCTTTCAGGAAGTTCAGTTCCCATTCCAATTGATCTGACGTCAATGTAAATTGATCAAAGGTTTCATTATCCATGAACGTATGCTCTTGGCCGCTGGCATACAGATAGGATACATCGCGGTTTTCAATCATCGCCCGGCTGATGGTTTCGCCGGCACGGAACGTTTTCTCTACAATGTTACCGTTCCGCAGATTTTTCAGCTTGGAGCGGACGAACGCTGCGCCTTTACCCGGTTTTACGTGTTGGAACTCCAGCACCGTATAAATGTCGCCGTCCACCTCGACGGTCAAGCCTGTTTTAAAATCGTTTACTGAAATCACAAAAGTACCTCCTCAAGTGGGTTAACACCTATATTAAAATTGAAAAATACCCAAATTTCAAGCTGCTCACGTTAGCTGCTGTTCCCCCACGCTTGGAGACCCTGCGAAACCACGCACTACAGCCGGGCATCCGGTCCTTTATAAAGACCGGCGGCAACCCTATTTTAGCCTAGTGAAATAAAATCCTTTGTCGATTCCGTCAACCGGCGAATTCCGGTTTCCGTGATGACGACATCGTCCTCGATGCGAACGCCGCCGATTCCCGGCAGGTAGATCCCTGGTTCAACGGTGACAACCATCCCCGGCTTCAGCACCGTGTCGCTTGCTTTGGAGACGCGCGGAGCCTCATGCACTTCCATTCCAAGGCCGTGTCCGGTACTGTGTCCGAACTGTTCACCATAGCCGTAACGGGTAATGACGTCGCGTGCCAAGGCGTCGGCTTCCCGACCAGTCATTCCTGGACGAAGGAATTCCAGCGTATGCAGCTGGGCTTCCAGAACAATATCATAGATTTCACGCAGCTTGGCGCTTGGCGTTCCCAAGGCCACCGTCCGCGTAATATCAGAGCAATAGCCCTTATACAAAGCACCGAAATCCATCGTGACCAGTTCGTTCGCTTGCATAATGCGTTCGCTCGCTCGCCCGTGCGGTAATGCGGAGCGTTCTCCCGAAGCCATAATCGTATCGAACGAAGGCCCGGAAGCACCGTTCTTCTTCATGAACGTTTCCAGTTCCAGAGCGGCATCCCACTCACTCATCCCCGGCTTCAGAACGTCGAGCATATGCCGGAAGGTCCGGTCAGCCAACTCCGCCGCTTCCTTCATAATTGCTAATTCTTCGGCATCCTTGAACATCCGAAGTTCTTCAACCAACCCGCTAAGCGGTACCAGCTTCACCGGCTTCAGTTCATTTTCATAAGTTCGATAGGTGGCATAGACCAACTGATCTTCTTCAAAACCAAGCCGTTCGATGCCCTCTTGCTTCAGCAAGTTTTGAATCGTTCCAGTGACCGACGGCCCATGATCCACGATTTCGAACCCGGGCGCCTGTTCGGCAGCTTGGGTTAAATAGCGGAAGTCAGTGAGCAACCAAGCCTTCTGATCGGTAATCAAGACATAGCCGGAACTTCCCGTAAATCCCGTCAAATAGCAGCGGTTCACTTCTCCGGTGATGAGTACGGCTTCGATTTGCTGCGATGTCATCGCCTCACGGAGCCGGGCTACACGTGTACTCGCCATAACCAACTCTCCCTTATTATAAAGGTAATAACCTTCTTACGATCTCTCCGTTATTTTGCCCGCTCCAAGTGACGTTTTAAGGCCAGTAGTCCCATTTCGTATCCGTAGGATCCGAATCCAGAGATTTGACCGACAGCGATCGGTGCGATGACCGAGTGGTGCCGGAACGCCTCACGGGCGTGGATATTGGACAGATGGACCTCAACCACGGGGATGCTTACGGAAGTCAAGGCATCCCGAAGCGCATAGCTATAATGCGTGAGTGCACCTGGATTCAACACAATTCCATCCGTATTTCCGTAGGCGGCATGAATCCGGTCGATCAGCTCGCCCTCGTGATTGGACTGAAAGAAGGATAACTCCAGCCCGTTTGGCGCAGCCAGTTCCTTCAGATGGTTTTCGATATCCACCAGTTTCTCGGAACCATAGACGCCGGGCTCGCGCACGCCAAGCATGTTTAAGTTCGGTCCGTTCATCACTAAGATGCGGTACATGGCGGCTCCCCCTTTCCGAAAAATAACCAAAAATAATTTTAACATAGGTAGGAGTCGCTTGAGAAGCTTTAACTTTTTGCCCCGCCCTCCATGGAAAGCGCCTGTTCGCCGGTTTTTTTAGGTTCACGTGCGCGCTCATCCGTGTATTCCTCAGCCGTGGTATAACCGATGAACAACCCCCACAGCAAATACAAGCAAAACTCGCTGATGATCGTCGTCCGCGACAATTCGCGCAGCGGAGGGATCAGGTCAAGCAACGGGCCCAGCACTCCAAACAAAATTCCCCACCAGGCAATGCCATATAGAATGCCCGGACCTGGTCCTTTGAGCTTGCGGAACGCCAACACATAAATCAGCGTGGCCAGAATCGATAATCCGATAAACGACAGCCAGCCCAAATAGTACCCGGCTTGACTATGCAAGAACGAATTTTTGAAGAACGGCTCCAACAAGTAGCCCGGCAGCACCGAGGTGAATCTCATATAGAAGAATACCCCCTTCACGCCGCCCCAAATTAATCCAGCAAAACACCCGATTTCCAGCGTATACAGCCAGATATTCGTATGTTCCCGGTGTTGCTGGCGCCACGGTTGAACCCGGTTCTGCTTCTTCTCCTTATCCGCTTTCATTCGCATCCTTCCTTTCCAAAGGAATAAGTTCCTGCGTTTTTTTTGAAGATTAGTATGCACATTTCCAAAACGACTAATCCAACTAGAATTTGCCCGCAAAGTCCGTTACAATGGAATCATTACAAATGATCGATGTCTTGCCGCTTATACCAAACCAAACTTATACATTATTAGGAAGGTGAAAGTTTTGCCTGAACAATCCACACCGACGATTTACGGCGGCCAAGCCGTTATAGAAGGCGTCATGTTTGGCGGGAAATATGTGAATGTGACCGCTGTGCGCCGGAAAAACGGGGAAATCAGCTTCTTAGAGGTCCCTAAGGAAGATAAGGAATGGGTCAAAATGCTGCGCAAAATCCCGCTGATCCGCGGTATCGTCAGCATCGTTGACGCAAGTGCCAAAGGCTCCAAGCACCTGAACTTTTCGGCAGAGGCGATGGCCGATGACGAGATGGACCCCGAAGAACGCGCCAAACAGAAGGAAAAAGAAGAGTCAGGCTTTTCTCTCACGATGCTGCTTGGAGTTGCCGTCGTAGGGATCTTGTCCTTTATCGTAGGAAAGCTCATTTTCACATTGGTACCGGCGCTCTTGGAGCAATATTTGTTCCAGCATGCGTTTGCCAGCCAGACGTTGCACTCCTTGGTTGAAGGTGTCATTAAAATTGTTCTTCTTCTCGGATATCTGTGGCTCATGTCCCAGACCCCTGTGATCAAACGGCTGTTCCAATACCATGGAGCGGAACATAAAGTGATTTCTGCTTATGAAGCAGGCGAAGAATTAACCCCGGCCAATGTACAAAAATATTCCCGCCTGCACTACCGGTGTGGCAGCAGCTTTATCATCTTAACGGTAATCGTTGGCGTGATCATTTATTCCCTGCCGATTTTTAGTTGGGACACGGTTTGGGAACGGATCTATATCCGGATCCTGCTGCTCCCGCTTGTGATTGGACTTTCCTTTGAAATGCTGCGGTTCACGAATGCAGTTCGCGATATTCCGGTGTTGCGGTTTCTGGGTTATCCGGGGCTTTGGTTGCAGCTGTTGACAACCAAGGAACCGACTGATGATATGGTCGAAGTATCGATCGCTTCCTTTAATCGGATGCGTGAGCTCGATGCGCAGTTGGAACAAGTCGGTGTGATGGAGACGCCGGTTGGTACATCATTGGATCCCTTGAAAGGATGAGTAACATGAGAAAACAAGGCATCATGTTTTGGATCATCGTCCTTCTTGTCGCGTTCTATATTATTGATGGTTTGTTTATCAAGCATCAAATCGAGTGGAGTAGTATCATTGTTCCGGTGGCTGTCTTTGGTATCGTCTTCCTGCTTTATAAATATCCGCCGAAGAAATATCGAAAGGCGCAACAGCCGAAGATCAAGCCTTCCGCGCGTACGATGGCCAAAGTGGCTGCGGAACGGAAGAATCCCCGGACGGAGAAGCGCAAGACTTATCCGTTTCAAGTCATCGAAGGCAACAAAGGCAAAAACGACGACGATTTGCCGAAATATCATTAAAATGCAAAAGGACGGAACCGCTGGGGTTCCGTCCTTTCCTTTTATTTGAACGTGCTATTTGCTTGTTGGTACTTCTTAAACTGTTCTTCATATAGCTGCAGGCTCCAATTGGCGAAAAACCGGTCCCCCGCCAGAAACCCGGATTCGAACAACAGTTGGCTTTCCTCCTCGCTAATATCAAATTGCGTAGTGCCGATGCCTAGCGTCGGAATTTTCACGGTACGATAGCGGTTGGATTGCTCAATGTACCGCTCATCATGGGCCGACAACATCGTCTCCACGATCGCCTGCAGCATCGTAAATGGGCCGGTGATTCGATGCGGTTTATTCGTATTTTTGCCGACCATTTGAAAGCCGACCGTCGGAATAAGACGCCCGCCTTGCCGCGGTTCTTCCTGATCAAATAACCATAGCGGAAAATTACTGAGCAATCCGCCATCCACAATATGCAGAAATTGCTCGGTGAACGGCTTCCCTCTGGCCAGCTTCGGCGGCAATCGCAGCAACACCGGATCAAAGAAATACGGAATGCTGCAGCTCATACGAACCGCTCGGGCAACCTCAAACGTCGTTGGGTCGATGCCAATCTTCTCTAAATCGTCCGGCAGTACCATGATTTTCCCGCTGGTGATATCCGAGGCGATGATCGTCAGCTTCCCCCGCTCCAAATCGCCAAACGTCCGAATGCCCTTCACCAGTAAAAGTTGGCGGATCCACTCCTCCAACGCTTCCCCGGCATACAAGCCTTTTTTCAGCAAAACCCGAAGAGCGGGGCCAATTAATGCCAAATTAAAAAGGGGCGCTCTCTTCAGAAATTTGGTGAAGGACGTCGTCATAATCAGTTCTTTCATTTCGTCTGCGGTATAGCCTGCAGCAATGATTGAAGCGACAATTGAACCTGATGAGGTTCCGGCCACTCGATGAAACTGCGCTCCATGCTTTTCGGCTGCCCGGACCGCACCAGCCAACGATATCCCTTTGACTCCGCCGCCCTCAAACACTCCGTTAATCAGCATCCGGCGCCCTCCTCCCAACCCACATTCAGTTTACTGCTTATGTATGTTGGGAGAGGTGTACGTATGACTAAAGAACTTAGCGCGTGTGAATTCGCCGAATTGCTTCATCAATGGGGATCAGCTCTCGCTTCATCGAGGCTCGTTCTACCCATTCGACTTGTCCTTGTCCAGCAGACTTCCCAATGATGATCCGATAAGGAATCCCGATCAAATCAGCATCATTAAATTTGCTGCCGGGGCGCTCATCCCGGTCATCCAACAATACCTCTACGCCGGCTTGAGTTAACTCTTCATAAAGCTTGAGGCTAAGTTCCATTTGCTGCGCATTTGAAGCGGAAATTGGGATGATGTGTACCTGGTATGGTGCGATCGATACCGGCCAGATGAGGCCATGTTCATCGTGATGTTGTTCGGCAATTGCGGACATAAGTCGAGAAAGGCCAATTCCATAACATCCCATGATCATCGGCTGCTGACGCCCCTGGGCGTCCAAAAATACGGCGCCTAACCGCTCGCTGTATTTGGTTCCAAGTTTAAACACATGGCCAACCTCAATGCCCCGCAACAATTGGAGCCTTCCCTCCTTGCAGCGTGGGCAAGCATCTCCGTTCACCACGTTGCGAAAGTCGCCGATGGAGGCTTCAGCTACATCGCGTGTTGGGCAGACCGAGCGTAAATGGGTGTCCGGCGCATTTGCCCCTGCAATCGCTGTGTCCATGTTTGAAGCCTCCCTGTCCATCAAGACCGGGATCATAAGGCCGATCGGGCCAGCAAACCCCACCGGGGCACCGGTTATTTTCTCTACTGTCTCATGATCAGCAAGCTGTACGTGATCTACGCCTAACCAGGCAGCCACCTTCAGCTCGTTCACTTCATGATCCCCGCGTACGACGACCGCAACTGGCTCTTTCCCCTCAGGAACGTAAATCAGCGTTTTGAGGAAATGTTCAGGGCCCACTTGAAAGAACTGACCTAATTGTTCGATGGTATGCACGCCCGGCGTATCAACCAATTCGGGACGGTCAGCTGCCGATGATTGAGTTTGCAGGCTTGGGTCTGGCAGCGCTGAAGTCGCTTTTTCAAGATTCGCTGCATAATCGCAATTCCCGCACACAGCTACAACGTCCTCGCCAATATCGGCTAAGGCCATGAACTCATGGGTGCCGCCTTCCCCGCCAATCGTTCCAGGGTCAGCCTCAACAGCTCGGAACTTCAGACCGCAGCGGCGGAAGATTTTCTCGTAAGCAGAAACCATGGATTGATATGCGCGATCCAAGCCGGTCCAATCGGTGTCAAAGGAGTAGGCATCCTTCATTAAGAACTCTCGACCGCGCAGCAAACCAAACCGGGGACGACGTTCGTCACGGAACTTCGTCTGAATTTGATAAACCGTTAGAGGCAGCTGGCGGTATGAGTTCACCTCATCTCGCAGCAATGAAGTGATGACTTCCTCATGCGTTGGACCTAAAGCAAATTCGCGATCATGCCGATCCTTGAATCGGATCAGCTCAGGGCCATAGCGTTCATAACGACCGGATCTCTGCCAAAGCTCCGCCGGCTGCATCGCAGGGAGAAGCAGTTCCTGAGCCCCGGCCCGGTTCATCTCCTCCCGCACAATCTGTTCGATTCGAAGCAGCACCTTTCTTCCTAAAGGCAGGTAGGAGTAGATCCCCGCTGCCAATTGGCGGATGTAGCCCGCGCGCAGCAGGTGCTGATGGCTGGCCGCTTCTGCATCGGATGGAGCCTCCCGCAGGGTTGGGGATAATAATCGGCTTTGGCGCATTTCAATGACCTCCTTCATCTGAAAACAAAAAGACACATTCGTCAAGGGACGAATGTGTCGTGGTACCACCCTATTTCCACCGTCGATCAAGCTCAAACGGTGCTCTAACCATGATAACGGTTGGGGACCGGCACGTGTTCAATTTCCGCAGAGGAAATCTCCCCGTACAGCTCACAAGGCGGGAAAAATTCACGTGCGACAGAGACCTTCCAGCTCCCGGGTCTCCTCTCTGAGGACGCAGTCGTTAATTTCAATCCTTGATCACAGCTGATGGAACATTAATATCATTTAAATCATGTTGACAACGAATTTAACGCATTTCACTGTTCCTGTCAAGGCTGCACTCCATAATAAGACTGCAGCAGCGGGATCAATCCCAGTGGATTCTTCCGCAGATCCTTGGCGCTAAAGAAGATGCTGCCGCTGATTTCAGGAATCTGCCGGTTGTATTCGAGCTGATTGATGATTTCCTGCGCGGTGGACCAGCCGATCTCCGGCGTTCCCAGCTTATACGGCGCATGACCAATGTACAGCTTCACGTTCGTCCCTCTTACCTCCCCGGCCCACCAATCGGCAAGCAGGTCATAACGAACCTCCTTGCGCGTCATGCTCCAGTACAGTTGGGGAGCGACATAATCGATCCACTCATTCTTAATCCAGGTCCGAACGTCGGCATAAGTGCTGTCGTATGCCGTAACGCTGGCTTTCGTATCCGAGCCGGTCAAATCGGTTGACTTGTTCCGCCAAACTCCGTAAGGGCTGATGCCAAAAGAAACTTTCGGCTTAGACGCTTCAATCCGTTGGCCTAAATTCTGAACGAACTGATTGATATTGTCCCGGCGCCAGTCGCCTTTCGTGGCTATTTTCTTGGAGTTGTAAGACTTAAATGTAGCATCATCCGCGAACTTCTTCGAGGCCGTCTCCCCGGTCGGATAGAAATAATCGTCCAAATGAACCCCGTCAATATCGTATCCGTTCACAACTTCCATAATCGCTTTAATCACATGTTCACGGGCTTCCGGAATTCCCGGATTAATATACAGCTTGCCGTCAAACTTCACGATCCATTCTGGATGTTGGTTGGCGACATGATTGGCCGGAAGCTTGCTGGCATCACTGCCTGTGCTGGCGCGGAATGGATTAAACCAAGCGTGGAATTCCATGCCGCGACGGTGCGTCTCTTCGATCAGGAACTGGAGTGGGTCGTATCCCGGATCCTTCCCGGCGGTTCCCGTCAAATAAGAGGACCACGGCACCAGGGACGACGGATAAATCGCGTCCGCAGACGGCCGCACCTGAACGAACACTGCGTTCATTCCCATCGCTTGCACTTCGTCTAACAACTGGACGTATTCGGCTTTCTGGGCATCTACCTTGCCGTACGAGCTTTTGCTCGGCCAGTCGAGATTAGAAACCGTGGATACCCAAACACCGCGCAGCCCATTCGATATATCCACAACCGGCGGCTGAGGCAGATCGGTTTGCGGGTCCTCCCCACCTGCGCCTGGTTCCGGTTGAGTTACTTCGGAGCCGCTCGACAGTGTGATCGTACGGGTCAGCTGATTCCAATTCACGGAAATGCCAAGCTGTTCGCTGACAAAACGCAACGGCACCATCGTCCGGCCGGAGCTGATTTCCACAGAAGCTTCCAGATTGATCGTGCTCCCGTCAACTTGGACTGCAGGAGAACCTAACGTCAGCACGAGGGTAGTGCCGTCTTTTTGAATCGTCGCGGTTTTATCAACTTGGGACCAGGCTACCTGGGCTCCCAGGTTCTCACTGATCACCCGGAGTGGAACCATGGTGACATTCGCCCCAGGCTTAATGTATGGCGAAGCATCGGTGGATAACACCTCACCATCTAAAACAATCCGAATGTCGGTTGCGGCTGCGGCCGCCGGCGTATTCCCGGAATAAGGCCATAAGATGAGCAACACTAGAATAGGAATAAACCATTTGCAAAATTTCATCAGTATCCTCCACATCATCGTTATGTACGGACGAACCGTGCTACTTTCTTAAACGTCATGCGGAGGTCAAGAGTTGCGCTCTTCGGACAAAAAGAAAGAAGCATCTGCCTTCTCTGAAAAGACAGATGCTTCTTCTAGGATTCGTTGATCAGTTCCTGATGGACCTTCTCCAGGTCGCGAATTCGATTGCTGTCCCGTTTGAAATATTCCACAAGCGTCGCAATACGCGTGATCGAATCCCAGCTCAAATGATGTTCGATTCCTTCAACGTCTTTATAGATGTTCTCGTGATCAACGCCGATCATCCCAAGAAACTCCTCCAGCAAGTGATGCCGGTCTACGAGCCGTTTCCCGATTTTCTTCCCTTTATTGGTCAGGACAAGGCCCCGATATTTCTCGTAGATCAAGTATTCATCCTTGTCCAATTTCTGAATCATCTTCGTAACGGAGGAAGGATGAACCTCCAAACCTTCCGCGATATCGGACACGCGGGCGTATCCTTTCTCGTCGATCAGTTTGTAAATACGCTCCAAATAATCTTCCATACTGGGCGTTGGCATCTATCGATTCCCTCTTTTCCATGAGTTGACGCGGACAAACCTGTACGCATGTTAAACATTACTCTGTTAATGATACATGTTATGATTGTCCGTTGGCAAGTGCGCATCGGCACACTTTCCTTCGTCTTCCCCTAGAACTTCAACCATTCAGGCGTAATTTGCTGCAACCAAATCGTGATTTGCGCCATACGGTTCGTGAACAGCAATACGCCCATCAGCAGCATCAGCGCGCCGCCGATCTTCATCATTATGGCAGAATAACGGAGAATCCATTTGGTTGATCCGATAAAGAACGCCAAGATAAAAAAAGGCAAGGCAAACCCAAGAGTATAGGCGGTGACCAGTCCAATCCAGGTTCCCGGCTCCGTAACGGCTAAGGCGATAATCGCCGCCAGAATCGGGCCAACGCATGGCGACCAGCCCGCGGAGAAGCCGATGCCAAAAATAAACGAACCGATGTATCCGGCCGGTTTGAATTTCAAATTCATCTTCCGTTCCCTGAGTAAAAACTGCGGCTGGAAGATCCCCATCAGAAACAAACCCATACAAATGATCAAAATGGCGGATAATTGCCGAATGAGCCCGCGATATTGATTAAAAAATTCGCCAAACAGTCCAGCGCCAAAGCCCAATGTATAGAACACAACAGAGAAGCCGAGGATGAACGCCAGCGTATGCGTCATCGTCCGGAAGCGAACGTCCCGTTTGCTTTGCTCCGTCTTCAATTGCTGCACGGACATCCCGGTAATATAGGACAGGTAAGACGGATATAAAGGCAGGCAGCAAGGCGAAATAAAGGAAGCAACCCCCGCGCCGAAGGCAATCCCGAGATGGATGTCAGCCATAAGTACCCCCTATGTACCCTTGCGGGCTAGGCAGAAAATCCCCGTTTGCCCAGCAAAGTAAGTATCAGCATGCAGATCAGCAGCAATACAATCGTCGCACCCGGAGCCAAATTCCAGACCCCCGCCACAATCAACCCGGCGATCACCGCGATTTCCGCAATGACGACGGAGAATATCACGGACATTTTAAAGCTGCGGGCGATGAGCAGGCTGCAGGCCGCAGGAATCGTCAGCAGCGCCGAAACGAGCAAGGCGCCAACGATTTTGATGGCGGTGCTGATGACGAGTGCCGTCATCACCGTCAGCAGCAGATTCAACAGCTTCACCGGAATCCCGCTTACTGAAGCGGCATCTTCTTCAAAAGTTAGCAGGAAAAATTCCTTGAAAAAGGCAACGACAACGATCACCACCACCAGGGTGACGCCAAAAGTTACATATAAATCTGTTGTATCCAGCGTATAAATGCTGCCAAACAGATAGCTGACCACATCCGTATTGTAACCCATCCCCAGCGTAAAGAACAGAGAGGCTAGTGCAACCCCGCCTGACATGATAATAGCAATCGACAGTTCGGCATAACCTCGGTACGCTTTACGCAGCTTTTCAATTGCAAACGAGGCGACGACCGCAAAAGCAAGGCCAACCCCCACGGGATAGACCCCAAGCAAGAACCCTAACGCCACCCCGGCGATGGTCACATGAGCCAGTGTATCCCCTATCATCGAAAGACGACGCAGCACCAGAAAGATTCCGATCAAAGGTGCGGTCAATCCGATCAGCAGGCCGCCGGCCAGCGCTCTTTGAAAAAAATCAGCGGACAATATCTCCAAAATAAACAACTCCTAAACCAACGAATGCTGCAGATCCGGGATCGCGCAGTCCTGCTCGTGCGAGTGGCGCACGTAAAATTTAATTGCCCCGCATTGCTCGCGGGGGTTCTTCCCCAGCTTCCCTTCAATCATGCCGATATCATGGGAGACCATCAGAAACGTCATGTGATGATGGGCGTGCATATGAAAAATCAATTCAAAAAAGTCGGCTTGCGTCTGGGCGTCAATGCCGACAGTAGGTTCGTCCAAAACGAGCAAATCGGGCTTGTTCACAAGCGCCCGCGCCAAAAATACCCGTTGCTGTTGGCCGCCTGACAGCTGACCGATGCGCTTATGCTGGATATCCCCGATCCGCATCACTTCCAGCGCATCATCACACATCCGCTGATCCTCACGACCAATACGGCGGAACAACTTCTTGTTATTGTAGAGGCCGGACAACACCACTTCGCGTACCGTCGCAGGAAACAGAGGATTGAAGGCGTTCTTCTGAGGCACGTAGCCGATCCGCCCCCAATCGCGGAAGCGCCGGATCGGCTCGCCGAACAAGCGAATTTCCCCTTCGGTGGGCTGCAGCAGACCCACCATCATCCTCAGCAGTGTGGTCTTCCCCGCCCCGTTGGAACCGATCACGCCAACAAAATCCCGCTCGCGAACCGCAAAGCTGAAGTCGGATATCACTTGTTGTTCCTGATACGCGAAGGAAACGTGGTCAAGCTCGATTACACTATCATGACAAACGGCATCCTGTGCCGTAGTTGCGTCGGATTTCATTTATTTAGCGTCCTTCCGGTACATATAGTTTCTTCTTATTGTAGAGCTTGAATCAGATTTTGCAAATTTTTCTCCATCAACGTAAAGTAATTTTCACCCGCCTGAGCTTGGGCTTTCGTCAAGCCTTCAACCGGATTAAGCACCAGCGTATCCACACCGGCTTCAGAAGCCAGCGTCTTGGCCAGTTTATCCGAGACAAGCTCTTCAAAAAAGATATAACGAATGCCCTTCTCCTTCACCAGCTTTGACAAGGCCACTAAATCTTGAGCCCGCGGCTCAGCCTCCGGCGACAGCCCCATAATCGCATGTTGGGTTAATCCATAGTCCCGGCACAAGTAACCAAAAGCTTGGTGAGAAACAACGATTTCCTTCTTCGGCAATGAGGATAGCTGCTCCATAAACTTAGCATCTAGCGCCTGCAGCTGACTCAGCAGCTCCTGATACCGCGACTCATAAGCCGCTTGGTGCTCCGGATCGACCTCAATATAGCTGTTCTTAATATTCTCAGCCATGATCATCGCCGATTTCGGACTGACCCAGGTGTGCGGATCTACATGGTGAGGCTCCGTTTCCTCATCATGGTCCGAGTGTGCTTCCCCATGTTCGGCTTCTTCGCCATGCCCGTGACCATCATCGCCCTCGGCTTCGATCAAATCAATGCCATGGCTGATCTCCACCGTTTTCACTTTGGCATCTGCACCTAAGCCTTTCAAAAAGTTCGGGACCCAGCCCTCCAACCCTGCGCCGTTATACAAAAACAGCTGAGCTTTCGATGCATTTAAAATATCCTGACTGCGCGGCGTCCAATCATGCGGCTCAACGCCGGTCGGCAGCAAGTTGATGACATTCGCTTCTTCGCCGCCAATCGCCTTGGCAAATTCATAGATCGGATAAAAGCTGGTGATTACGTTCACCTTGCCTTCAACGATCGTTCCGCTGCTTCCGCTCTTCCCGCAGCCTGCTAGAACTAGCAGGAGCGTAAGCAACATTGCCGCTGCGACGAAGCCTCGCTTGAAACTATGTATAAACATCATAACTCCCTCTCTTAATCGTAATGATTACCAACAAGGATTATAGGACCCTCCTCTTGGAATGTCAACCTCTATTATTCTTCCTATAAATCATGGACAACAAACAAAACCGCCAGAGGAAGGTTCCTCTGGCGGCCTGGATGACGTGCGGTGAACATACCGCAGGTCATCGCTTATCCATCTGATTATTTTACAATCGCACCGTTTGGCATCGTATCCGGCACCGTGGCCAGCGTCAGCTGATCACCTTGCGAAGCGGCAAGGATCATGCCCTGCGACAGCTCGCCGCGCAGCTTCACCGGCTTCAGGTTCGTCACGCAAATCACTTTGCGTCCAACCAGCTCCTCTGGCTTATAGAACTTGGCGATACCGGACACAACCTGGCGTTGCTCATAGCCCAGATCCAGCTGCAGCTTCAGCAGCTTGTCGGCCTTCGGCACCGGCTCGCAGGCAAGCACCTGCGCAACCCGCAGCTCAACCTTCGCGAAATCGTCAATGCCGATTTCGTCCTTCGGCTCCGGCTTCTCCACAGCCGGTGCTGGTGCCGACGCCGGCGCGGCAGCCTCCGCCGCCGGCGCACTGCCCACCATCGAGTTCGAAATGAACTCGATTTCCTGCTCGACGTCGAGCCGCGGGAAGATCGGCTCGCCTTTGACGAGCTTCGTTCCGACCGGGATCAGGCCAAACGTCTTGGCGCTCTCCCAGGTCGTGAGCTCCCCGGGAGCAATCCCGAGCTGCGCCCAAATCTTCGCAGGGGCCTGCGTTAAGAACGGCTGCAGCAGGATCGAGGCGATGCGCAGCGACTCGGCCAGATGCGCCATGACCGAAGCGAGCTCGCCTTTCTTCGCTTCATCTTTGGCCAGCACCCATGGCTGCGTCTCATCGATATATTTATTCGTGCGGCTGATAAACGCTCCGATATGGGTGAGCGCAACGGAGAACTCCATGTTCTCCATAGCCTCCTCTACCTTGCGGACTGTCTCCAGCGCCACTTGCTCCAACTCTGCATCAAACGCCGTAGCGTTTGGCTCATAAGCCGGTACTTCGCCGCCAAAATACTTCTCTACCATCGCCACGGTACGGTTCAGCAGGTTACCAAGGTCATTAGCCAGATCGGAGTTCACCCGCTGAACGAAGCTTTCCGGCGTGAACGAACCGTCCGAACCAAACGGTACTTCCCGCAGCAAATAATACCGGGTAGCATCCAGCCCATAACGGTCGATCAGCACGTTCGGATCCACGACGTTGCCCTTCGATTTGGACATTTTCCCGCCCTTCATCAAGAGCCAACCATGGCCAAACACCTTCTTCGGCAGCGGCAGCCCGAGCGCCATCAGCATAATCGGCCAGTAAATCGTATGGAAGCGCACGATTTCCTTCCCTACGAGATGGACGTCTGCCGGCCAATACCGTTCAAACAACTCTTGATTGTCCGTACCGTAACCAAGCGCCGTAATGTAGTTGGACAACGCATCAATCCACACGTATACGACATGCTTCGGATCGCCTTTGACCTTCACGCCCCAGTCGAATGTCGTACGGGAGACGGCCAAATCCTCCAGCCCCGGCTTGATGAAGTTGTTGATCATCTCGTTCTTACGAGATTCCGGCTGAATGAAGTCCGGGTTCTCTTCATAGAACTGCAGCAAACGATCTACATACTTGCTCATCCGGAAGAAATAACACTCTTCCTTCACCAGCTCAACCGCATGGCCGCTCTCGGGGCTTTTCCCGCCGATCACTTCGCCTTTTTCGTTGCGAATCACGTCCACCAGTTGCGATTCCGTATAATACGTTTCGTCCGGAATGCTGTACCAGCCTTCATATTCGCCTTTGTAAATATCCCCTTGCTTCAGCAAACGGTCAAAAATCTCTTCTACGACCTTCTTATGCCGAGGCTCCGTCGTGCGGATAAAGTCGTCATAGGAAATGTCCAGCTTCTCCCACAGTTGCTTAATCCCTGCCACGATTCCATCCACGAACTGCTGCGGGGTTTGGCCTTTTTCCTTCGCTTTCTGCTCGATCTTCTGTCCGTGCTCGTCCGTCCCCGTTAAATAGCGGACATCAAAGCCGCGCAGCCGCTTGTACCGCGCCATGACGTCCCCCGCCACCGTCGTATAGGCATGGCCGATATGCAGCTTATCGCTTGGATAATAGATCGGCGTCGTAATGTAGAATGTTGGTTTGTTGGACATCGCGATTCATCTCCTTTTATTCATGACAAACAAAAAAACTCCCGCCCCATATGGGGCGAGAGAGTTCTCACGCGTTACCACCCAATTTCCCCGTTCCTTCACAGGCTACGGGCTCCATTGGTCGAAATTCGACCGTCCGTTAACGCCGGACTTACGCCATCTCCTTACCGAAGCGTTGCGCATAAAGCGCACGCTGCTCGGCTCAAAGACGGTTCCTCCCGGACCATATTCCAAAGACGCTCCAGACCGGTTTGCAGCTCCCCCGGCTCTCTGTTACTGGATTCAATCCTTGTACTCATCCGTTCACAGGAAAGTTATTGAGGTTGAGGTTGTTCATTTCAAACAATATATTAAAAAAATTTTCAAACCGTGTCAAGCCACCGCGATCACTCAGTTAAAATGTTACTAAAGAGGCATCGGTTCACTCACATCGAAA
>NZ_JAWDJI010000187.1:0-6754 GCF_032465655.1 Paenibacillus sp. 3LSP
TCCTTGCCGCGGATACCCGCCTCGGGAAGCAATCCGCTCTGCCGCAACTCGGCAGACAGATGACCGGCTTCGATGGCTTCGGCGGCAAGATGGCGGGAGCCCACGGCTGCGTCACTTATGTGGCGTCCCGACACACTGTTTTCTGCCAAATGCTTGCTCTGTACCACCCCAGCGGCCAAGTGATCTGTACCTACCGCGCCTGCGGACAGCGCCTCCGATCCGACGGCCCCGGGGGCTAGATGCCCGGAGTCCACGGCTTGCGCCGCCAGTTTTGGGCCGGTAACACTGCCGTTCGCCAGCTTCGCCGCCGTGACTGCCAGATCTCCCAACTTATCTGTGGTCACACTTTCCGGTGAGAGCTTCAGGCTGGTGACCGCATGATCCTGAAGATGCGGTGAGAAAATGACGCCAACCCCCAGGTGCTCTTCCCGAATCGCACCGGGTGCGATCTGACTGCGGGTGATGGAGCCTGTTGCCAAATGCCGGGTCTGCACAATGCCCGATCCCAAATGGTCAGCTGTGATTTGCTGCGCACCGATAGCGGATTCCGTCACCGCGCCCGGAGCGATCACCCGGCTCGTCACACTGTCTTTTGCCAGTTTGTCAGCCGTTACGCTGCCGGATTGCAAGTGATTCGTCGCCACCGCTTCATCCGCCAGATGCTCCGAGGTCACCTCGGCGGATGCCAGCTTCTGCCGCGTGACCGCCGCATCGGCCAAATGCCATTCCTGCACCGCTTCCGAGCCCAGGTGATCGCTTTGCACCGCCCCTTCTGTCAGGTGCTGGCTCGTAATTGCTCCCCGAGCAAGCTGCTGCGATTGCACGGCCCCTTTGGCTAAGTGCCGGGTCAATACGGCTTCGTCCGCGATTTTTCCCGGCAACACACTTTGATCGGCGATCTTGGACGAAGTCACCGCCTGCTCGATGATATGGGAAGTGCCCACAGACTGGTCGGCCAGCTTCGTGGAGGGAATCGACTTATCGGCGAGATGCCGCGCCTCGATCACTTGGTCAGCGAGATGCTCCTGACCGATACTACCCGGCTGTACATGCTCGCTGCCCACCGCTCCTGACGCAAGATGGTGGGATTCAATCACCATTTCACCTAAATGAGCTGAAGTCACGCTCCCTTCCTGGAGCTGCTCCGCGCCGACACTCGACCAAGCCAGCAGTTCCCGATCGATCATCCCGGGAGCCAAATGCCGCGAAGTTATGCTGTGATCAGCCAGATGACGGCTCTCCACCGCCCCTTCCGCCAGCTTCTCCCCCGTTACGGAGTGGTCGCGCAGCTTCGACGTTGTCACCGCGGCCTCTCCCAGTTTAGAGGTGTCGACTGCTCCGTTCGCCAAATGCTGCGCATTTACAGCACCGCTGCGGATTTTATCTCCCGTAACAGATTGGTCCTGCAAAAGTTCGGACGTTACGATCCATTCCGCCAGATGCCGGCTCTCCACTGCCCCTTCGGCCAGCTTCTCGCCGGTGATCACCCGATCCGCCAGCTTCTCTGGGGTGATGCTGCCATCAACCAGCTTCTCCCCGCTGATCGAGTGATCCCGGATCGCTCGGCCTTCGATCGAACCATCCACCAGATGGCTGCCGTTCACAGAAGAAGGAGCGATTTTCGAAGAAGTGACCGCCCGATCCGCCAGCTTAATGGTCTCCACGGCATAATCGGCGATCCAAGCGGTATCGATCGTTCCTCGCATGATCCGTGATGCATCGATCGTATACGGCGCAATTTTCTCCCCAGTAACAGCCTCATCGATGATATCGTCGGTATAAATAATCCCTTGCTCTTGATGCGGGGCTGCTTTTTCACTGAGCAGTTCCTGCAGCGCCTGGTTCCCGCTATCGCTGCTTCCATGTTCCGTAACTGCCGCAGACCCTGCCGCAGACTCTATCGCAGCTGATGCTGGCGTGTTCGCCTCTTTCTCTTGTTCCGGCAGCGCGGGCAGTACGGGAGCTGGGCTTTCATGAAGCTCAACCTTCTTGTCTCGGGATCGCAACGATGCCTTTCGTTCCTCAAGCAGCTTAAGCTCGTTGATATTCGGGTTATCTACGTAATAGAGCGATTTCTTTGATCTGCTTGATTTTGATGATTTATGTCTCTTCAAGAGCCGCCCTCTCCTTTGCCAAAATAATAATCTTTGGTATCATATGCGGGGGTTTAGGCTCCTGTCACAGCTTTTCGGCCTGATGCCGCCGCATGCCGCCTCCTGAAAAAGATGAAATGGTTTCCTCGTTTTCTACCGTTTTTAGCAGAACGTCCGCACGTTACAATATCCTTACGCGACAAACCTCGGAACGCACGTCGAAACACGCCGAAGTTCGCTGAAGTTCACGGAACACCCTAAAGCCTAAGTCCTGGAGGCAACTAGACATGAAAACCGATCTCGCCATAAACACCGCTCAAAAAGCATCCGTCAACCTCACCCCGGCTGCCGCAGGCACGTCGAATGAGCCTGACGCCAGCGCCCGATCGACGGATAGTCCCGCGACTGCACCCAATCTCGGGTATCGCCGCTCGTTTGCAATTATTTTGACCAGCGTTGTGCTGTTAAGCTTCGGCGGGAAGCTCTATGAAATCATCCTGCCGCTGATGATGTATGACATCACTCATTCCTCTGTGGCGATGAGCAGTATGAAAACCGCAGAGCTGTTGCCCAACTTCTTCTTCGCCATCTTCATCGGCGTCTTGGTTGACCGCGTCAACAAAAAGCGCTGGGTCCTCTGGATGATCGGACTGCAAGCGATTTTGCTGCTTGCCTTTGCCGTCTTATTCCGCAGCGGGATCCATCTGATGCCGGTCTATTACGCCATCGGCTTCCTGTTGATGACGCTGAACTATGGATATTTTAATGCCGAGGTCAGCCTGATCAAACTGAGTGTCCCGGCTCGGGAACTGACAAGCGCCAATGCCAAGCTGAGCTTCGCCGAAACGTTTGTTGGCATTATGGGGCCGGCGTTGTCTGGTCTGATCCTGATGTTATCCGACATTTCTGATGGCTTGCTTATCACGTCGTTCTGTTACCTGATATGTATGGGGTTATTTACTAGACTAAAATTGGCGGAGCAAAAAGAAACCCCGCGGCAATCCCGATTCACCGCGGAGTTTCTGGAAGGCTGGCGCGCTTTTTGCGCGAACAAGCCGCTTGTCTTGATGACCGTGTTCGTCGTCTTTCTAAACTGTACGCACACCGTGATTAGTACGACATCGATCTACTATGCCAAGGATGATTTGGGGTTATCGTCGTCCCTGCTGGCCGTAGTACTCTCGGCGTCAGGGGCCGGAGGTCTTGCCGGAAGCTTGCTGCTCAGCCGGTTAAGACAATCCTGGGGGCTGGGCAAAGTGTTTGCTGCATCCATCTTGCTGAATGTTATCGCTTATCTCCTTCTATTTATCACCGAAGGCCTCGTGATGTTCGCCGTTGCTCTTTTCTTATCCGGATTTGCCGCAACCCTGTACAGCGTGTCGGTGTACGCCTTCCGCCAAGAGCAGACGCCGGCCCCGCTGATGGGACGGATCGCCGGAATTACCGGGACCTGCTTCCGGATCGGCATGCCTATCGCCGTCTACGCCTCTGGCTGGGTTATCGCCTGGTGGGGTACAAGCGTTATCTTTATCGCCTGCGCGATATGGAATCTGACCGTCCTGGTCTTTTATGTGCGAACCCGGTTGTGGAACGTTCAGTAGACGATTTAGCGCTCGCGCACCCACACCATCATTTCCCCTTCGCCGCGGTTCGCCCAGGCATAATACGGGATAAACTTCAGCGTTGCCGGTTGCTCTGCCAGACGCGGCGACGCGCTGTACAATCCGCCGTCCCAGTCCGACCCGGTGATGCGAACCGCCTCCGTCTGCACGGTAACGATGCCGCCCACAAGATCGGCTTCGTATGCCGCGTGAAGTTCGGCCTCCCGCGGCAACACCAGCTCATGCAGGTTCGCCCCGTTGTCAGCCTGCTCCAGGCAATAGACGAGCGGACCGCGCTGCAGCGCCACCTTGCCGGCGTTGCCGCGTACGAGAGGATGGCTGTACATCCGCGTCACCGGCATCGCCAGCTTCAGCTCCACCACATCCCCTGCACACCATTGCCGTGCCAGCCGAATGTAGCCGTCCTGAAGCACAGCTCCCTCCAGTTTCACTTCTACTCCATTCACGTGAAGGCTCGCTTCTGGGCACCAATCCGGCAGCCGTAACGCCAGTGTAAAACGGCCTTCTCCCTCTGGCTGCACCTCAAACCGCACCTTTCCATCCCAAGGATAATCGGTCGTTTGCGTCAGCTTCACCTTGCCGCCGCTCGTTGGCAATTCAGCTTCCCCGCCGATATAGAGATGCGCATATACCGTATCGCCTTGCACTGTATAGATGTATTCGCCAAGTGAGGCTAGCAGCCGGGCGATATTTGGCGGACAGCAAGCGCAGCCGAACCATTCCTGACGAACCGTTTTGATATGGTCAAACTTATGGTTCGCGCCTCCGCAAGCTTTCGGATCCACCTCCAGCGGATTCACATAGAAGAAATGCCTGCCGTCCCTTGCCATTCCAGCGACAACCGTATTGTATAAAGCCCGCTCCATCACATTGGCATATCTCGAATCCGGCGAAATTCGCAGCATCCGTTGGGCGAAGAAGATCAGCCCGATAGAAGCGCAAGTCTCCGAATATACCGTGTCATTCGGCAGGTCGTAATCAAATGAAAATGCTTCGCCCTGCGGCATGGAGCCTACCCCGCCGGTAATATACATCTGTTTGTCGACGATGTTGTCCCACAGCTTGCGGCAGGCAGCCAGCATCGACTCGTCACCGGTCAGCGCTGCAACGTCGGCCATCCCAGTCAACATATACAGCAGCCGAACCGCATGCCCCACCGCAGTCTCCTGCTCTCGTACCGGCAGATGTGCCTGATGGTAAGCGAGATTCACATGATCGGCATGTCCCGCCCAGTGCGTTTGACCTCCCCGCCGCTTGAGCTCCTCTTCGAAGAAGAAAGGCTTCTGTCCCCGTTGCTCCAGGAAAAATTGGCTTAGTCGCAAATATCGCTCTTCTCCGGTCACCTCGTACAGCTTAACGAGCGCCAACTCGATTTCCTGATGGCCGTCGTACCCGGGCAGCTTGCCGGGTTCCGCACCAAACACGCTGTCGATATAATCCGCAAACTTGATGACGATGTCGAGCAGGTTTCTTTTGCCCGTGGCCCGATAATAGGCGACTCCCGCTTCAATCAAATGTCCTGCGCAATACAGCTCATGGCATTCCGTCAGATTCGTCCAGCGCTTGCCCGGCTCCTTCAGGATATAATACGTGTTCAAATACCCGTCTTCCCGTTGTGCCAAGGCCATCGTATCAATTAACCCGTCGGCGATCGCTGCCAGCTCCGGATTTGGATCCGCTTCCAAAATATAAGCAGCGGCTTCCAGCCATTTCGCCAAATCGCTGTCCTGGAATACCAGCCCGTAATATTCTCCCTGAGCCTGCCCTGCGGCAATTTGGAAATTGCGTACAGCGCCGCTAGGTTCAGCACCTTCCACCCGATCATTTAATGCTTCCCATTGATAAGGAACAACCACATCCTTCACCAAACGGATATAGTAACTCCAAAATTCGTCTCGAATGTTCACCCGATTCAGCGCAACCCGCTCGGAACGCGGCATTTGCCCGGCTAACTTCATCGCAAGGCCTCCTCCTTTTTTTCAAAAAATCATACTGACAAATCTCATTTTATCTCATATATTTAGAACGAAATACGAATCCTATCAACCTCAAAGTTATAATATTTCACACTCAAAATGGAGGAGAGTTCCTTGCCGAAACCAACGGACCTGGTACAGCTGACGGCGCCGCCTTTGCCTTATTTTTTGGAATGTGGACATACCGTCTATCAGCCCGGAGACGAGCATCCCAACCGACGGAATATCGGGATCTTTGATTGGATCGTCGTGGAATCCGGCACGTTATACCTCGGGGAGTCGGGGCAATCCTGGAGCTTAGGGGCCGGCCAATCGCTGCTGCTGTTACCCGATCGGCATCATTACGCGGTGAAGCCATGCGAGGAGATAACATCGTTTTATTGGCTGCATTTTCATACGGTCTGTGCTTGGCAGCAGCTCCCGGCAGAGGAAGCGGATCATCGTTATCCAGACGCGGATGAGCATTACAGCCGTTTCCTGGCTGCACCGTACTCTCTGCATCTGCCGAAAGCGTGGGACCTTCCTTCACCGGACCAGACGTTCCGCTTGTTCCGACAGCTGTTGGGAGGCCTCGGGGAACGTCAATCCCGGGTGTTTTGGAACCGGCAGCAGCGGTTCGAGGAATTGCTTCGCTCAATGGACCTCCGGCAGTTGGAATCGCATGCCTCGCCGGTAGTAACCGTTGCGGAGAAGGCCGAGGCCTACATCAAGAGCAACTTCCGTTCGGAGCTTAACAGCGGGCAGATGGCCGATGCCTTGCATTACCACTATAACTACATCACGCGCTGCATGAAGCAGGTATATGGCATGACGCCCAACGATTACTTGCTGCATTACCGGCTAGAGCAAGCCAAGCTGCTGCTGCTGACCACAGAGTGGCCGATTGCGGACATTGCTTCTTACGTTGGCTTCAACAGCACGCCCTACTTCTCGAACCGGTTTGCGTTCAAAAACGGCTGCTCTCCCCGCGAGTTCCGCAAGCGATATATGTCTTAAGAAAACGTCATTCTTTCTGGCGTGTAATATAATCAAAATATAAAGAGGAAATCCCCAGCGACTATCG
>NZ_JAWDJI010000188.1:0-51154 GCF_032465655.1 Paenibacillus sp. 3LSP
GCGGTGCGGGCGTGGCGCCCCGAGCGCCCCGCGCCGCGCGGGCGCTCGCGCGCGGGCGCAGCAGCTGCAGCAGCGAGAGCGGCTGCAGCCTTACCGCCGCCGGCGCCAGCTCGTCCGGCGCGAGAATCGCGCCGAGCTGGTGGTGATCGCCGGCGTAGATGGCGCGCTGGAGGAATTTACTCTCGCCCGCGAGATTCCGTACCTCCAGCTTGCAGAAAGCCGGGTTGATCCGCAGCGCCGCATGCAGATCTTCCTTCGTGGGCACCGGCACGCCGTTGACCTTCACGATCGACTCGCCGGCCCGAATGCCTAGCTCTTCCGCCGGACTGCCCGGCAACACCGCGAGCACCTTCAGTCCCCCTTGCGGATGGACAAACATCGGGCTGCGTTGCTGCTCCTCATAACGGCTCAGCCAAATCAACGCTTCGTGCAGCCCAAACGCCGCGAGGGCGGCCACCAGCATCAGCGGGCTCCACCACGCCGCGAGCAACGCCAGCACGGTGATCACCGCGCCATACCCCAGCAGGCGGCTGGATGAAACGCGCGCTTTATCCTGAGGCAGCATCCCCAGCGTCATCTCCGAGAATCCAAGCACGATCGGCAGCCCGATCAAGCTGAAGCCGTCTTGCCAGGCATCTCCGCCAAACAACGGCGTCCACGGCAGAACCCCGCCTAACGTCTGCGCCGGGACGAGCAAGAACAGCGGCACCGGCCACAAGCTTTGCATTTGATACCCGCCGATCAGCTTGCCTCTTTTTCCTTCAAAAAACAACGGCCCCGCAAACGAAGCCCCCTGCCAACGAACCAACAATCCTTCGGCCAAATGCAGCAAGCCGACCAGACAAAGCAATGCCGGAATATCCAGCTCCCGGACGACACGAACAACATCGCTTAGAACCGGGGCCTCTGCCGGATCCGGGATCAGATGGAATACAAACTGGAGGACACCCAGCACACCCACAGCGTAAGCGAGACATAAATAGCGGATGCGGAACAGCATCAGCACCAGCGTAACCACCCAAAGGCAGAGCATTCCCTCCATCGTCAAATTCATTCCAAGGAAGACGAAGACGACGGATACCGCCAGCCCCGCCAGCAGCCCGCCAAGAGCGGTTTGCCAAGTCTGCAAGCCCCAGCGGTGCAGGCGAACATGAAACAGACGGCGTTCCAGCACAACCTGTCTGCGATAGAGCAGCAGGATGACGATAATCGAGATATAGTAGAACGGCTGCAACAACAACTGCGCCCCCGCTTCCGCCAGACTCCACAATCCTTCGAGAATGAGATCCAAGAGGTATTCACGCTCCTTTTTTGGTGTACAAGTTCAAGCTTGTCCTCTATCTTTAGGAGTAATGATCAGTTCACCTATGTACTCCAACGAAAATCAGAAAAAAAGAGGGCCGCATTTCAGCCCTCTTAGGGATTCGACATTCACTTCGCAATTTCCTTCCGCATAATCTCGAGTGCCCGATTTAACTGCAAGTCGTTTTTCGGATCGCGGATTTGTTGGATGATGCTGGCTTCCAAAGCCCCGGCGGTTTTCTCGTCCAGCACGCCGTTTGCCGTAAGCTTCTGGTCCGTCTGGAACTTTTTCAGCGCCTTCTCGGTGCTTTTATCGAAATATCCGTCTTTCCGACCCGGATTGTATCCGAGTCCGTCCAGCATCGTTTGAGCGCTTTTGATATCCTCACCGAGCATATCGTATTTGTACGTTTTTTCCTTATTGATTGGTGCTACCATAAAATAATCCGGCTGGGACACCTCAACATCCGGCTTGATCCCTTTCTTATGAATCCATTCGCCGTTTGGTGTCAGCCACTTGGCGATCGTAATCTTCAGCAAGCTGCCGTCGCCCATTTCCTGACTGTAGCTGGATTGCACCGTTCCTTTGCCGTAAGTTGTCTCACCGACCAGCTTCGCTCCTGCAGATTCCTGAAGCGCCCCGGCCAGAATTTCCGAGGCGCTCGCGCTGCCCTTGTTGGTCAACACGGCGACCGGGTAGGACTTCCCACTTCCTTTGGAAACCGATTGCTGCCGGCGTTTATATTTATCCTCGATTTGGACGATGGCTTTCCCTGCCGGCACGAACTGTTCGGACATCGCCTCGACGACGTCCAGCACCCCGCCCGGGTTGTTGCGCACATCGATGATCAGGCCTTTCATGCCTTGTTTCTCGAGGTTTTCCAGCTCCTTCTTGAAACGATCCGCCGTATTCAGCGAAAACTCGGTCACCGTAATAACCCCGATTTTGCCATCCTTCATCTCGGCATAGACCGTTTCCAGCGCAATGTCATCGCGGACAATCTCAAATTCCAGCGTATTGGCGACGCCAGCGCGTTTGACCTTCACCTTCGCAACGGTGCCTTTCGGGCCGCGAATTTTGGCCACTGCCTCATTTAAGCTCAGCCCCTCGAATGACTCCCCATTCACCGACAACAGGATATCCTTCGGTTGAATGCCGGCTTTTTCAGCAGGAGAGCCCTTGATTGGGGAAACGACCACGACATTGCCGTTCTCCATGGACACCTCTGCCCCAATTCCGGTAAAAGAACCCTCAATCTGCTCCGAGAATTGCTGTGCCGTATCCGGGGCCATGTACGAGGAGAAAGGATCCCCCAGCGCATTCATCATCCCGTCGATCGCACCATCAATTAACTTGTTCGTATCCACGTCCTCGACGTAGTTTTTTTGGACGAGCTGCAGCGCCGTCTCGATTTTTTTGATATTTTGCTTCGAGCCGGTGCCGGCCGTGTCGGCATAACTTCCGCTGCGCAGCGGTCCCGTTCCGGCAAAGCTCCATTCCCCCGTCAGCGTTAACGTCAACAAGCTGCTGACCAGCATGGCTGCGACAACGAGCAGGGCTACCGTACGACCTTTAAACATCCTTGATCACCGCCTCCGAAAAAATGAACATCACCGGGCGGCGTGCCCGGCACGTCCGAATTGAACGTCACATAGTATATGTTCCACCCATGAGAAATATTTACAATTTAAGGTGGTTTTAAAATTGGCTTCTTATCACGTGGCACTCTCAAGTAGCCTAGTCGACGTCGAATCTTGAATTCAGCCGGGCCTTCCGTTGCTCACGTAGCCCGTACAAGCTTATGCTTCCGAAGTCGTTTTCTACGAAAACGTTTAGCTCCGCTACTCAGTCTCTAGCTTCATCCAACCTTCTCGGTGCTAATAACCCAATCTAACGGTGAAAACGGACCCTGCCCCAAAGAGGCGGTATCCGTTTTCGCTCGAACACTATAGTTATTTTATTACAAATAAGGCATTGGGTCTACCGGGTTACCGTTGATCCGGACTTCGAAGTGACAGTGAGGACCGGTGGAATTGCCCGTGCTTCCGACTTCGGCAATTTTTTCGCCTTTCTTCACGTGCTGGCCTTTCTCAACCTTAATCCCGCCGTTGCGAATATGGCCGTAAAGCGTCCATACGTTGTCACCGTGGTCGATGATGACCGTGTTGCCGTAGCCGCTCCACCATTCTGCAACGATGACGACGCCGTCCTGGGCAGCATGAATGTCCGTACCTTGCGGTGCTGCGAAATCCACACCTGTATGGGTCTTCTTCACACCCGTAATTGGATGGATACGCGTACCGTAGCCGGAAGAGATGCGTGCACCATCCACCGGCAATCCAAAGGAACCTCCGTTCCCCTTAAATCCGCCGGAACCGGACGAAGTCTTCTTATATTTGTATACTTGTGCGGCCTTTAGCTTGTTCTTCTCTTGTTCCAACGCCGACCGTTTCTTCGCCAGCTCAACCAGGAGCGCTTCTTGCTCCGCGCTGATATCTTCGGATTCCTCGATCTCCGCGTTGTATTTCGCAATCAACTGCTGCTTCTCGATCTCCTTCGCTTCCAGATCGCTCTTCCGCGACTCGGCATCCGCATAAAGCTGCTTCACTTTGGCATAATCCTGCTCCAGTTGCTGCTTCTGTTGCTCAATCAGTTCCTTATCCCGTTTATGTTCGTCCAACAGGATATGGTCTTGATTGGCAATCGCTTGGAGGGAGTCCGCGCGCTCAAGAAAATCGGTGAAGCTGGTAGAGGACAGCAGCACATCTAAATAGGAAACGACGCCATCCGTATACATCAACCGAACGCGAGTGTCGAGTAAGTGGGATCGCTCTTCAATTCGCGCCTGGGTCTCGTCCAATTTTTGCGCGGTTTCACGCAGATCCTCTTCCGTTTCCTCAATTTCGAGGGAGATTTTCGTTAACTCATTGCTGACAACCTCAATCTGACTCATTAATTGCTTCAGATAGTTGGTGTTTTTATTGACGTAATGCTGCGCTTCCTGCTTCTGACTCTCGGCTTTCTCCTGCTGCGCTTTGGCTTGCTTAGCCTGCTCCTGAAGCTGCTTCAGCTCTTTGTCGATCTGGCTGATGGTTTTAGTCTTGGCGAAGCCTTCAGTAGGTTGGAAAATCAAAGCGGCTAATGCGACAACGGTGAGTGTGGTTATCCATTTCTTCAACTTCGTTTCCCCATCCTTCTTGTATAAGGTAGTTAAAAGTTCGACTTTTGTAGATCTAAGAATGAATAACTATGTAACCTCAGCTTCCTTATATCGCAAGAATAAACTTCCGCTAAACGCGGTCTTGCTACTTAGAGATTACGTCGATTAAGGTTTCTCTTATCGTGATGTAATTCTCCGAAGCATCTCGACGTCGCGCTACACCTTCAAAAACTTCCGAATCGACATCGTACTTCCCCAAATGCCAATCAAAAGTCCTAAGCCAACCAGTAATCCGCCTAGTTCCAGACCGATATCTTGGAGCGGCACCAGTTGAATGGCCAGCGTCACATCGGATTTGACCGAGGTCACCAGCTCGTTATAACTAAAGAACAGCACGCCAACGGTAATCAAAGAACCGATCAAACCTATGAGTGCGCCTTCTACGAAGAACGGCCAGCGTATAAAGGTATTCGTCGCGCCGACCAGCTTCATGATGCCAATCTCCCGGCGACGGGCTAAGATCGTAACCCGGATCGTATTGGAGATGAGGAACATCGCCATCAGGGCAAGACCCGCTACAAAGGCAAATCCGATATTGCGGATCGCCCGGGTGATTTTAAATAACTTTTCCACCGTACCTTGTCCGTAGTTAACCTTATAGATCGGCTTCTCTTCGTATTTATCGTTCAGGGCATTAATCTTGCTGGCTACGTAAGGCACCGTAGTAGGTTCAATGACCTGAACCTCAAACGTATCAGGAATCGGGTTCGTCGTCTCGTCGTACCCTTCCAGCAGATCCTTGCCTTCCTCGCCGAGCTTCTCCCGGAAATCCTTGAGGCCTTCGGCTTTAGGAATCAGTTTCACTTTGCTGACTTCTTCCATGGAGCCGATATCGTTATAGATCTGGTCGCGTACGGCTTCGGTCACATCTGAGTTGAGGTATGCTTTGATCTGTACCTGGCTGTCCGCCTCATCGGCAAACGCATTGACGTTCAGCACTAGCAAGGTGAACACGCCTAAGATCAGCAACGATACGATGATCGAGGTGATGGACGCCACCGACATCCAACCGTTGCGGAACACGCTCTTTGCGCCTTCCCGCAAATGCCGCAAGAAGGTGCTAATAGTCATAACCATATTCCCCTCTCAGCTGGTCTCGCACGATATTGCCGTGTTCAATCGCGATAACGCGCTTGCGCATCGTATTGACAATCTCTTTGTTGTGGGTAGCCATAACGATTGTGGTGCCGCGGAAGTTGATTTCGTCCAGCAGTTGCATGATCCCCCAGGAGGTCTCAGGATCGAGGTTCCCTGTAGGCTCGTCCGCAATAATGACAGATGGATTATTGACGATCGCCCGAGCGATCGCCACCCGCTGTTGCTCACCGCCGGATAGTTGGGATGGATCGCGGTTTGCTTTATTTTTCAGCCCGACCAGGTCGAGCACTTCCATCACGCGTTTCTTAATAATCTTCTTCGGGGCTTCGATAACCTCCAAAGCAAAAGCCACATTCTCGTAAGCCGTCAGCTTCGGAAGCAGACGAAAGTCCTGGAAAATCACCCCGATATTTCGGCGTACATAGGGAATTTTGCGAGGTTTTAGCTTACCAATGTTAAAGCCATTCACAGAAATCTGCCCCTTGGTAGGCACTTCTTCCCGGTAAATCAGCTTCATAAAAGTCGATTTCCCTGCGCCGGAGGGACCAACCAGATACACGAATTCATTACGGTCGATCTTGACCGAAACGCCTTTAAGGGCGTGGGTACCATTCGGATATGTCTTCCAGACATCCTGCATTTCTATCACTTGATCACGTCCTAAATCTATGATTCCGTTTCTATAGGTGGCCCTATCTTACATTCGACATGTTCCAGCCAAATCCTTTAAAAGTTGAGGAAATTCCTTGAAGTCCGATATTTATTGTAACAAAGATGTTACCACTTGAGTACCCGAAAGTTTCCAGCTGTTTGATCATACATATAGTTGTACAAGGTTCTTTTCTATGAATCTCAAGGGCTGCGGCCTAAAGGAGACGGCGATGAAAAAGAAACATTTGGCAGCTATATTTCTCTGCATTGGGCTTCTCGGCGCTGCAAGTTGGGGAGCGCTCGCACTTTATGTCTCACAGGACACCTTGCCTGCGGGCACCGTTGTGGCCGGACTGGATCTGGGCCGGCGCCAGCGTGATGAAGCGCTGCGGCTCCTTGACCAGGAGATCGCCGCATTAAACCGGAAGCAAGCTGTGTTTGCGGTCGACGGCACTACCAAAACCCTAACTTGGGAGGATGCCGGGATTACGTTTGACGCAGAAGCTTTTCATGATGAGGTACAGCGACTGGAAGAAGGCTCCTTATGGGAACGGGGAATGGCGAGAAGAAGTTTTCCTCGGCAGCAGACGCTCAGCATCACCTTCGATCCGAAGAAGCTGCAGACGATGTTTTCCCCGGAGTGGGAAAAGAATCGATTTGGCTCCCCAGTGAACGCCGTGCGAACGATTACGCCACAGGACCAAATTCGTTATTTGCCGGGTACGGCCGTGCAACGCATCGACTGGGAACGCTTATTGGAAATGGTGCCGAAGCAGCTTGGTGAAGAAGTACGTCGTTTGGAAAAAAATTCATGGCATGAACCAACCCCAAACGCATTATCGAAACAGCTTCCTACGTTGCAGTTTACCGTGCCGCTCAAAACTGTAGAGCCCGAAATCACCGTAGAACGGCTCCAAAAAGAAGGCATCCGCCGCAAAATCGTCCAGTTCTCCACAAGCCTGATGTCCAGCGGGGCCGGGCGGGTGCATAACGTGGACGCGGCAGCCCGCAGCATCGACGGGATGGTATTGGCTCCAGACGAAGTTTTCGATTACAACGAAGTGATTGAGTATGCCGAGAAAACGTACGGCTTCCGGGAGGCGCCGGTTATTTTTGGAGGGCGGCTGACCCCTGGGGTTGGAGGCGGGATTTGCCAGGTGTCGAGCACGCTCTACAATGCGGCGGTTCGCGCCGGGCTGACCATCGTGGAGCGGCGCAACCACTCCCTTCCGGTCAAATACTTGCCCAAAGGTCAGGACGCCACGTTCGCCAAAGGCTACATCAATTTCCGCTTCCAAAACACCTCCGGCCACCATCTCCTCATCCGCGCCGAGGTGAAAAACGGTCAACTAACTGTTAAGCTTTTTGGCGATATGCCGGAGAACGTGAGTTACACGCTGGAGTCGCGTACAACCGAAGTCATTTCCCCGCCCAACAAGTATGTGATCAACCGCTCCTTGCCTGCGGGCAGCCAGCAAGTGCTCGTGCGTGGAAAGCAAGGATATGTCGTGGAGACATACCGCATCAAGAAAGTGGACGGCAAGACGGTCGAACGCACTCTGCTCTCCAAAGACACGTACCCCGCGCAACCTAATGTCATCGCAGTGCGTGAAGTCAAGGCGGGGTCCACCGGGAGCAGCAATGGCGAAGATGCAGGCAGTGGCAATCGCGAGAACAATCGGAGCGGAAATGGCGGCAGCAAAGGTAGCGGCACGGGCGGTTCAGGAACCGGCGGTCAAGGCGGCTCGGGCAGCTCGGGTGGCAACTCCAGCGGCGGCAACTCCTCTGATAGCTTACCTAAGCAGATTTTGGAGGACGGCGTCACCGGGCCGAATTTTCGGTAAGAATCACGGGGAGGCGGCATCACCCCTCCTCCCTCCCTTCTAACCCCGAGGATAACGGTAAAAATAGGCCTTATTTCGTCAATTTCACGCCGCTTCACTGAAATAAGGGAAAATTGTGGCGTTATTTTACGATATGAAACCTAAACCCGCCCTTATTGCGACGTTTCCTTAAGGATAAGGACATTTTTTACCGTTATTTCCCCGGAAATTGTCTGGGGGAGTCAAATAAGACCACAAAAGGGCGTTATTCCCTCTTGGTCTACAAAAGAAGACGCTCGGCGTCGAGCGAAAGTCGATAAGAACGGATCCGCACGCTGCCGCTTGCCGGCTGGATCCACCGCTTCTCCAACAACTGCCGCAGCCATTTGCGCGCAGTTTTATTTTCCACGCCCATCGTTTGGCAGATATCCGCCGGTGTTAACGGTCTTCCCGCACGAAGAAACTGACGAAGCAGCTCCCTCTCCTGGTAGTTGATCTGCCTCAAATTATCCGCCTCCCCCAACCACCGTCCCATAAACTGCTGCAGAGTTTGCTGACAGTAACGCGGGTTCTCGCAGACATCATCGTAAGTAAATCGCAGCACCTTCCAGCCATCTAGGATCAGGTCGTTTTGCCGGCGGCATTGGTCCGAGAAGCGATCCCGGCTGATCCCGCGCAGATGCGGGCCGTATCCGTCAATTTCAATCGCTAGTTTTAGTCCGGAACGAAGATAAGCAAAGTCAAGATAGCGGTACCCATCCTTAAAATCCGTTACCTCGTATTCGGGATGAAGCTGCCGAAAATGCCCGAAAGCCGGCCACCACACTTTTTCGACAAAAGCTTTTTCCGCGTGCCCATGCCCCTCCCTCAACCTTCGTTCTCTCTCCCCTTGCCGACGTTCCAAATGCTCGCTGATCCACTGCGCATGCATCTGCTGAAATCCCATCCAACACCAACCTCCTCAATTTATGAAAAAAATAAAACGCCTTTCATCGACAGACGAGACAAACGGCATCGTCCGACAACAAAAGGCGTGTGCTTCACGACTCTATATTTTTCGGTTACACATGATTTTACCACATGCTCGTCAGATTCTTCCATATCCCTCTGGAACAAGTCATCTAATCCACAATTTGCCACTCCATGTAAACTTAAAGTATACTGATTGGCATCTGAGACCTGCCACAAACATTCCTCATAAATTTACTGCATAAAATAATTGACAGCTTCTCCAAACTAGGGTATCCAACTTTAAGCGAATCCATCGTTGTTGCTGAAATTATTGTCGATGTCAGAAGGAGGCTTCCTTATAGATGAATAAAACGATCGCGGCCGCCTCTAACCCAGACTTAGATCAAACGCGCCGCACCTCAGTATGGCTACTGGTCACTGCCGTGCTTCTGACCGCCGCTGCCCTGCGGTCGCCCATCACCGGCGTAGGTGCCCTCATTGGCGAAATCGAGGCGGCCACGGGCTTGTCGCACGCGATGTCGGGCATGCTGACGACACTGCCGCTGATCGCCTTCGCGGTGTTTGCGCTGGCTGCGCCGGGCTTGTCCGCAAAGCTGGGGATCGAGCGGACGTTGTTCTTCAGCATGGTCCTGATGACCGGCGGCATCCTAGTCCGCTCCCTGCCGTCCGTTGCTGCGCTATTCGCCGGCACCGCGTTGATCGGCATCGCGATTGCGGTTTGTAACGTGCTGCTGCCCGGGCTGATCAAACGCGACTTCCCGCAGCAAGTCGGTCTGATGACTAGCCTGTTCACCACGTGCTTAACCTTCTGGGCGGCGATTTCCTCCGGGATCAGCGTGCCGTTGTCCCAAGGCCCGCTGGGGTGGCGCGGTGCGTTAACGATTTGGGTGGTGTTGACGGCGATTGCCAGCTTGGCCTGGCTGCCGCTCCTGCCCAAACGCACCGAAGCTGGCCAGAACCAGAACAATGCAGCCGTTGCGGGCCGTTCCGTCGCCCCGAAGGAGGGGGAAGCAATCAGCACTTCCTCACGCCCCCAGTCCGATCAGCTTGATCTAAGCCCTGCTTCTGCTCCACGGATCCGCAATATTTGGCGTTCCAAGGTTGCCTGGCTGGTGACGATGTTTATGGGCTTCCAGTCGATCCTGTTTTACGTCAGCATTTCGTGGCTGCCGGACATCCTGCAGGAGCGCGGGATGAATGCCGAACAAGCCGGTTGGATGTTATCGCTGATGCAGTTAGTCAGTATGGCCGGCTCCTTCTTAATGCCGCTGTTCGCCGCGCGATCGGACAACCAGAAGTGGCTGACCGCCGCCTCCGCTGCGTTATGCGTGATAGGTTTTGGCGGCATCTGGGCCGGATCGGTCTCGTTAGCTCCACTCTTCATCCTTCTGCTTGGGGTTGGTTCCGGCTCCACCTTTGGTCTGGCGATCGTGTTCTTCTCGCTGCGCTCGCGCACAACGGAGCAGGCCAGTGCTCTATCTGGCATGGCTCAATCGATTGGTTATATCTTGGCTGCTTTTGGGCCAACGCTGTTTGGCTATCTCCACGATCTTAGCGGCAATTGGGACATCCCGCTTGCTGTGATCACCGGTGTTTCGATCATAACCGCCCTCTTTGGCTATGCCGCAGGGCGCAAGGGAGATGTTGATGCACGCTAAAGGAGATGCAAGCCCCAAGCCACAACTCAAAAAAGCTGTCCCCAAGGCCCTCAATTAGGCCCCAAAGGGACAGCTTTTTCATTACTGCCAACCTCAGCTCGTTGGCTGACCTTCCAGATGCGGCTGCGGTTGTGGCTGCACCGCCGGCTTGTGCTTGAAGATCGGGACTAGGATCATCGCGCCCAGCAGCATGATGGTGCCGGATACCGCGTAAATGCCAACAAGCGGGAAGAACGTCTTCAACACGCCGGACACCGACATCATGATGACCATCATGCCCATAAACATCGGGCTAAGTACGCCATTGACGCGGCCGACATAGGATTGCTCCGTCCATTGCAGGATCATCGTGTTGATTCCGATCTGGATGCAAGGGAATGTCAATCCGTTCAGGAACTGCAATGCCAACGTCAACGGAACGCTGGTCGACAGCCCCATGCCCACGATACAGACAGCGCTGACCGCCATCCCGAAGGCTAACAGCATTTGAGGCGGGATTTTTTTGGCTAAGCCCATAATTACACCGCCGCCAATCAACATCGCTACCCCGTTCACCGCCAGCAAAAATTGCAGGAATTCCTTAGGCTGACCCAAACGTTCGGTGACGACAAACAACCCCAGCGTCTGAATAATCCCAACCGAGAAGCCGGCGATGGCAAACGTGGCGCCCAATACCTTCAGTACCGGACTACGCCATACGTAGCGGAAGCCGTCCGCCAGTTCCTTGCGAATATTGGAGGTTTTCTCCTGTTTCTCCTCTGGCTCCGCATCCGCCGGCAGCCGGAACAGCACCAAAGCGGAGAGCAGGAAAGCCACGCCCATCACGCCAATCGAGATGTAAATCCCAAATTGATGATAGGAGTAAATCCCGAGCGACGGCCCAATCACCATGAAAATAGCGACCAACGACTGGAACAACGCCATCCCTTGCTGCACTTTATCCGGATGGACATGCTGCTTAAACAGCTTCATAACTGACGGCTGCGAGAACTGCGACAAAATGGCCGAGATAAAGGTGGCAAAATAAACCGCTTCCCACGAACCGTACAGCAACGTCAGCAGCACGGCGAAGACCGACACCGCGGACAGGAAGTCGCACCAGATCATCGTCCGCTTCGGCTTCCAGCGATCCGCAAATGCCCCTCCGATGAATGAGAACACGAAGATCGGCGCAAACTCCACGACGGAAATGAGCGAAATCGCCAGCGGATCGTTATTGGTCTGGTCGGTGACAAACATCAGAATCGCAAAGTTACGGACCCAGATCCCAATCTGCAAGAACAGGTTAGAGATCAGGATCGTCTGGTAGAACCTGTTCCGGAACAAGCTCCCGGAAGGCAAAGCCTGTGACTCATTACTTTTCACGTAAACACCTCATTATTGCTCAGGATAAACTATAGATTATCCATATGAACTGTAGGGATGTCAATTGTTTCTTTGATTCCCTTGAATCTGGATATATCTCACTCCGAAACCACCGGCTTCTTTTCAGTACGACTCGCCGCATTAGGCCCAAACCCGCTCATTTTGGCATGGCCCATAAAACATACCGTGATCAAAGCCAGAACAGCTGGCACCAGCGTCCACCAAAACATCGTGGTAATCGACTTCGACAGATCCGTTACAATCTGCTCCAGGACCGGTGCCGGTATGGCTTTACGTGCTTCCGAAGCCAGGAGCGTCCGAGGATCATCCAGGGATGGAAGCCCTTCGGCTCCGCCGCCCATGCCGGATAACGATTCACTTAACCGATTGGCGAACAAGTTGCGTTGCACGATCCCAAAAATCGTAATCCCCACCGTCATCCCCAGCGAGCGAATGAACGACATCGTCGAGCTGGCAGCTCCCCGCTGCGAAGGTCCAAAATCTTGAATGGCCGACATTCCCAATACAGAGAAGGAGAACCCCACGCCAAAACCTGCGATGGCCATATAAATCGACAGCATCAACTTGGTCGTGTCCGGCGTAATTGTGGCCAGCAAAGCGATCCCCAAGATAAAAATAACCGCCGATAAGATCATCACATTACGGAAGCTGGTACGCTGCACGAGAAAGCCCCCAACTTGGGAAGCAACTACAGAGCTCAGCGTCATCGGCAACAGGATCAAGCCCGAGTTGGTCGCCGTACCGCCCGTGACCCCTTGCACGAACAACGGAATATACACCGAAGCTGCAATAAATGCGGCACCGTAAAACAACCCGGCGAGGTTGCTGCTCGCAAACAGCCGTTTGCGGAACATCGCGAAGGAGATGATCGGCTCCTCCGCCTTACGTTCTACCAGCAGAAAAATCGTAAACAGCACGGCAAACGCCGCAAACAGGCCAAGGATCTGTCCGGAATCCCAGGCGTACAACTGCCCGCCCAGTTCCAAGGCAAACATCAGGGCAACCACTGCACCAATCAAGGTTACTGCCCCCCACCAATCGATGCGTTGTTTGGAGTGAACGGCCGATTCCCGGTAAAAAGCCAAGATCAGGAACAAAGCGACGATCCCCAGCGGGATATTGATGTAGAAATTCCAGCGCCAGTTCAGATGGTCGGTAATAAATGCCCCAAGCAACGGGCCGGCCAGGCTGGAGATCCCGAAGACGGCGCCAAACAAACCGCCCATGGCACCGCGTTTCTCCACCGGGAACACATCAAACACGATGGCAAAAGCGATGGGCATCAATGCCCCGCCCCCGATCCCTTGGATCGCACGGTAGATGCTGAGCTGTACAATGGTGTCAGCCGTACCACAGAGAATAGACCCTAACAAGAACAATGCTATGCCAAAAACAAAGAAACGTTTCCGCCCATACATATCGGACAGCTTACCGAAGATCGGCATCGCCGCCATTTCCGCGACCATGTATGCGGAGGTCACCCATACGTATTTATCCAGTCCACCGAGCTCGGACACGATCGTGGCCATTGCCGTAGACACGATCGTATTGTCCATGGCGGACATTAAGATGCCGAGCAGCAGACCGGCAACCACGAAGCCGAGACGGCTGCTTTTTTGTGTGTTCATCTTATTCATTCCTCCAAACGTTCAAGTGCTCCCCCACCTCGCTGTGCGGGTCTTGATGATAGTGCTTTGTATATTCCACGAGTCGGATCCGACAGCCCGGACCAATATGGACATCCCCGCCGCGCACGACATCGGCTACGGTATTTTCCAGACGAATGACATCCCCTTCAATCACCCTTGCCTGCAACGCCGGTGTGCCCCATTGCTTAAACAGCGATACCCACTTCCAGGTCGGGTGCGGAGCGATGCGGATTTGCCCGCCGACGATTTCTCCCGCTTCGCTGCGGCCAAACATCCCAATCTCCACCCGCTCGGCATTGATCGTGCCTTGGGTTTGTACTGACCCCTTAAGTCGCAACCGTTCGGCCTGACAGTCACCATTCAACTCGCAGCTTCCAAACAGCCCGATCTCCTCTCCTGCGATGCCGCCATCAATGCGAAGCTCCCCATTCAGCTTGGCTCGGCCAGCTTGAAGCCCGCCGCGGACGTTAAGGGTGCCGGTGAGATGCAGCTCTTCTCCGCGCATCGGCCCGGTAACCTCAATCGTGCCAGTCGCCTTGACGATCTCGGCACGTAAGCCTCCGTCCACCTCCAGCGTTCCGGTACAATTCAAGCTGCGGCAATCCACATCTCCATTGATTTCGCCTTCGCCGACAATTTTCACTTTATTAAAAACCCCGCCGTTTGATGTCCCGTTGCCAACAATCTTCAAATCGGCGCTGCGGTCTTGCATAACTTGTTCAGCCATCCTCAATCCCTCCTGAATGATGAGTCGTTATTTCTGTTCCGCGCGCCCAACCGAAGCCTGCGGTGAAACCTCATAGTGTTCCTTATACTCCACGCGGCCAATTTCGCAGCCCGGTCCAATCACAACCGAGTTACCGCGCACCACTTCCGCCTTCGTCCCCTCCAGCCGAATGTCATCTCCTTCGATTAGATCGACCGTCAACCGCGAAGCCCACATGGGAGAGATGTAATCCAACAGACGTTTGCCTTTGTGCTGGCGAACCACAATTACTTCCCCGCCGATTTCCTTCGCATGGCAAGGACCCTCCAAATCCAGCTTCAGATTTCCCGCATTCAGCATCCCGCCAACCTGAAGCTGACCGTCCACCTCCGCGGTTTCAAATTCGGCATTCCCGTCCAGCTTCAAAGCGCCGTCCACCTTCGCCGTCTCACCAATCACAGAGCCTTTGGATTGGAGCATTCCCCGGACATGCAGCGAGGTGAATCGCACATCTTGGTGGACCTTCAACATTCCGTCCAGCTCGATTTTGCCGCCCTGCAGCAACCCCTCCGAGGAACCAGTGCCGTTGAAGCTCATTTGGCCTGCTTGGATCGTTCCTTTGATTTTCAGCGTTCCGTTGGCTTCCAAGGACTCGCAGGTAATGTCTCCGTTCAAAGTGGCAATGCCCTCCGTCTGGATTTCACGGTACGCGCCGCCGGACGCCTGACCTACACCGTTAATTTTCAAATCCTTAACGCTTCGTTCCGCCATTATCCTTCACTCCCGCTCACCAATAGTTTTAATTCCTCTGTGCAGCGTGCCAGCGATAACCGAACAATCGTCCGGACACTGCGGTCAACAAAAATGTCCCCATCCTCCGGCACCAGAATAAAGGCGGCCACCCCCATTTTACGGATGAGATGTACGCCGCATTCCTTCCCAGCCAAGCCTGGTAAATGGTCCTCAAGCGCCTGAACCAATAAACGCCCTTCCTCGAGGGAAATTTCCCCGCTTTGCAACAGCTTATCAAGCACGTAGACGATTAACATCTGATCGAAGCCAAAGTTCGGCTGCGCCTCTTTCTTCTCTGTAGTCTCCATATATAAGTTCAATGATGTCGATGTAACAATGTTTCGTTCCAGAAGTTCATCCGCGCTTAAACGGATATCCTTCGGACTCCCCGAGAAGACGTCCGCCAGCGCATCCAGCGATAAATCATCCTTCATGCCCAGAATGCGGTCAATGCGCTGCAGGATTTTTTCCCTTGGAAAATACGTTTCCTGCCCGGTAAAAGACGATTTGCGGATAAACCACTGCTCCGGGATCAGGTTCTTGCGCTTCCAGCGGTACAACTGTCCATACGAAATACCCGTCAGATCCAGCAATTCCTTCTTGGAAATCAAATCCTCATTCATTGTCATGCTCCTTTCATTGCACAAACAGCGTAACATAACATTGTTACGTTGTAAAGCAGGCGTGAATGGAGATCGATCCAAGTCGTTGCTGCTATTCATCTTAATCGACCCTCGGATCTTCTCCATCCGTCTCGGGGCGGATTTATGCGCCCGGCTCAGGGTGGAAATCCGGCAAAAAATGCCCCTTCGCCACGAACTGTGACTAGGGGCATGAACGGAATTGATTCTATTTTGACCTATTATAGCTTAAACCGATCGATCTGCGCATGCATATCTGCGGCCATCCGAGCCAAGCCTTCTGAGGCGGAGGAGATCTCCTCCATGGACGCCAGCTGTTCCTGGGTTGCCGCCGTCACCTCTTGCAGGCCCTCCATGCTGCTGGCCGAGGTTGCCGCGATTTGTTCGACTGCGTGAGCAATTTGATCGGCACTCGCCGACATTTGCTGCGTGATGGCCGACACTTCATGAATTTGCTCCGATATCCGCTGCGTAGACCGCTCGATTGCTTGGAAGGCTGTTTGCGCTTCCTCGGTTACGGCTCTTCCCCGCTCGACATTCGTATTCACCTTATGATTCATAACTTCGTAGGCTTTGCTCGTAAGTTCGGTCATCTGCCCGATGGTCCGTTGAATCATTTCCGCTGTCGCTCCAGACTGCTCCGCCAGTTTTCGCACTTCGCCCGCTACCACCGCGAAGCCGCGACCTTCCTCGCCAGCCCGCGCCGCTTCGATCGCCGCATTAAGCGCCAACAGATTGGTTTGGTTGGCAATCTCCGTAATTGCACTGCTCATTCCGGCAACCTGTCCGCTGAGCTCATTCATCTGTTGCAGGATGTCCGCCGATTCCAGCGTCGACCGGCGAATCTCATCCATTTGCAAACCGACCAGATTCACCTTCCCGCTGCCTTCTCGAACCTCCTCCACCGTTTGCAACGAAGATTCGACGATCAGGCCGGACGCGTCCGCGATCTTCCGGATGCCTTGAGACATTTCATCCATCGTTTTGGCACTTTCTAACGAAGCAGCGGCTTGTTTCTCCGCATGATCCGAGGCATCCGACACCAGCTGGGCAACATGTTCAACCGCCTTGGCGTTCTGCTCGGTACTCGCATTTAATTCTTCGCTGGAAGCGGTCAACTGGCCAGCCGTTCCTGACATCTCTCGTACCATTCCCCGCAGGGAAGCCAACATGCCGTTGTAGTTCGCAGCCAATTCCCCAATCTCGTCCTTGCGCTTCGTAACGACGTCCTCGTCCAAGTAACCTTCACTCACCCGTTTAGCCGAGCGATTAAGCTGCTCGATCGGACGCGTGATGTTCAAGATCGTTAGGATGAGCAGGATTCCCGCAATGACCATGGAGACACCTAGAACCATAAGCGATGTCCACATGATCGGCTTCGAGGCGTCGCGGAATTCCTGCACATCCAGAACCCCAACGATTTTAAATCCGGTGAGCGGGTTGGTCGTAAAAAATGCACTCTCTGCCTTCCCCGTTTCAGGATCGTTGTAATTTAAGCGGCCCGATTCCGTCTCATGGATTTTCGCCAGATGTTCACCTGAAGCCTCTTCGCCAATCGTGTTGGTCGGATGTGAGACGTACTTGTTCGTACGGTCCAGGATATACACATAACCGTGTTCTCCCAGACGAATGCCGCTGACATCCAAGTTCAGCTTGGACAGGTCCAGGGAGACCGTGACCGCTCCTTGATGGTCTTTTAACGCACGGCTGATATATAGATTAAAATTGCCGGTCGTCGCCGATACGAACGGATCGATAATCACCGTGTCCTCCGGTCGTTGCATCGAAGAGAGATACCAATCACGATCGCGTGGATCGTAATCCTGTTTTCCAGGATCGGGGGATTTCATCCATGCACCGTTTTGATTGCCAACAACTAGAATCTCCAACTCCGGATGCTTAGCCATGAACAAGTCAATAAGGGACCGGATCTCAGGAGAATTGGCATCTATTTGAGCAGAATCGATTTGCTGCACCAGCTGCTCCACATTGCGAACTTCCGCCTCTACAATATGGTTAATCGTTTTATTCAATAGATTGACGCTCGCTTGGGTGTTATCATCCATTTGTTCATGTAACTGTTCGCTGGCGCGGGTGTAGCTGGAGTAAGAGGTCACCAAATTGGGAACTGCCAGCAGTACGGCAAAAATGATGAGCATCCGATTACGTAATGTACGGACCTCCAACAACTGCATCCATCTTTTTTTCATCGTGTTCTTCCCCTCTTATTTATTAATGGGCATTTAGTGATTCTTGTTGTCTGCCAAGGGTTAATCAACTACAAAACCGCCAGGATTGCTTCAGTCCGAGTCAATGCACCAAAATAAAAGCTTGGCAAGGTAAGTTATTACTTTTATTTCGACAAAAACCGACTATTTCTTTATATTTTTCTGAAAATTTCGTGAAGTTTCCATAAAATTCAATATCAATCGGAACTCAACCAAGGAAAATAAAAAACAGCCGTTCGTCTTTCGACGAAGGCTGTTTCTAAAGTTCTGTCTATGAAGCGGCGATTCACTTATTTACTTTTTTCCAAATATGCTTCCGCCCATTGGCGAGTCGCCTCCAGCTTGCTTTCTGCACGTTCGATGGCAGCCGTCACTTGAGCGGTAGCTGTCCCGCCGTATACGTTACGGGCATTCACGACCGTCTCCGGCTGGAGCACGTCATAAATGGTATCGTCAAACAATGGCGAGAACTGCTTGAACTCGTCTATTGTCAGATCCAGCAGGTATTTGCCGTTTTGAATGCAGTAAAGGACGGTTTTGCCGATAACTTCGTGCGCCTGACGGAACGGCAGACCCTTGCTTGCCAGGAAGTCGGCAATGTCGGTGGCGTTGGAGAAGTCCTGGTTGACCGCTTCGCGCATCCGCTCCTTGTTCACCTTCATCGTGGCGATCATCGGCGCGAACAGCTGCAGCGCTCCTTGCAATGTGGCGACGGTGTCGAACATGCCTTCCTTGTCTTCCTGCATGTCCTTGTTGTACGCCAGCGGCAGCGACTTCAGCACGGTTAACAGGCCCATCAGGTTGCCGTAGACCCGGCCCGTTTTGCCGCGAACCAGCTCCGGCACGTCCGGATTTTTCTTCTGCGGCATAATGCTGCTGCCCGTACAGAACGCATCATCCAGCTCGATGAAGCGGAATTCGGTGCTGCTCCACAGCACGAGCTCCTCGCTGAGACGCGAGAGGTGCATCATCAGAATGGAGGCGTTGGCAAGGAACTCGACGATAAAGTCACGATCGCTTACGGCATCCAGACTATTTTCATATACCCCGTCAAAATGCAGCTGCTCGGCTACAAAATGACGGTCGATCGGGAACGTCGTGCCAGCCAACGCCCCTGCCCCCAGCGGCAGCACATTAATCCGATTATAGCTGTCCTGCAGACGCTCGATATCGCGTTGGAACATGGACACGTATGCCAGCAGATGATGGGCGAACAGGATCGGCTGCGCCCGCTGCAGATGGGTATAGCCCGGCACAATCGTGTCGAGGTTCGCCTTGGCTTGTCCCAGCAGCGCCTCCTGCAGCTCCTGCAGCAGGCCCACGAACTCGACCACCCGCTTACGCAGATAAAGGTGCATGTCCGTCGCTACCTGGTCGTTGCGGCTGCGCCCAGTGTGCAGCTTCCCGCCAACCGGCCCCACCTCGTCGATCAACTGCTTCTCTATGTTCATATGGATGTCTTCGTCCGACACGGAATATTCCATCTCGCCGCGGCGGATCTTCAGCAGAACATGATGCAGGCCTTCCTTGATCTTCTCGACATCCTCTTCCGGCAAGATCCCGCATTTGCCCAGCATGGTGACATGCGCGAGACTTCCTTGCACATCCTCTTCCGCCAACGCTTTATCAAACCCGATGGAGGCGGTATACTCCTCAACTAAACGGTTGGTCTGCTTCGTAAAGCGGCCACCCCACAGCTTGCTCACCTGACCCACTCCTTAACTCGAAACTTGATTGTTATTCCAATCAATCAGAACAGAAACAGAAGGAAATGTATTCGAAATTTCGACTACATTTCCTCGCGAACCATCGAAATTGCAGATTCTATTCGAAAAATCATACACATTCCCGCCTCATCTCCGCAAAATGCTCAATTATATACGAAATTTCATACACATTGGGTTCAAATCGCTGAAAATCGGCGAATTGTACTCGATTTTTCGAATAGATTTTGGGTACACCCTTTACTTGCCGCTGTTTTGCGCCACACCTGCGCCAACTTTCAGGCGCAACGCGTTCAGATGGATGAACCCGGTAGCGTCGCCTTGGTCGTACGCTTGTGTAGGGTCGGCCTCCATCGTAGCGATGTCCGGGTTGTACAAGCTGACTGGGCTCTTCACGCCGGCGGCGATGATGTTGCCTTTGTACAGCTTCACGCGCACCGTACCTGTTACATTCTTCTGGCTCTCCGTTACCAGCGCTTGCAGCGCCAAGCGTTCCGGCGCAAACCAGAAGCCGTTGTAAACGAGCGTGCTGTAACGGGTGATCAGGCTGTCGCGCAGGTTCATGACCTCGCGGTCCATCGTCAGCGATTCCATTTTGCGATGAGCCGTGAACAGGATGGTTCCGCCCGGCGTCTCGTATACCCCGCGGCTCTTCATGCCGACAAAGCGGTTCTCGACCATGTCGACGCGGCCGATGCCATGTTTGCCGCCCAGCTCATTCAGCTTCTCTATCACCCCGAGCGGACTTAACCGTTCGCCGTTCAGCGCCACGCAGTTGCCTTGCTCGAACTCCAGCTCCAGATACTCCGGTTGATCCGGGGCATCTTCCGGCGAAACGCTAAGCAGGTACATGTCTTTGTTTTCCGGTGCAGATGCGTCGAACCACGGATCCTCCAACACGCCGCTCTCATAGCTGATATGCAGCAGGTTGCGGTCCATCGAATACGGCTTGGCCGCCGAAGCCGTTACCGGAATGCCGTTCGCTTCCGCATAAGCGATCATTTCAGCGCGTCCCGGGAAGCGGTCGCGGAACTCGCTCAGCCGCCAAGGGGCGATCACGCGAATTTCCGGCGCCAAAGCCGCTGCCGCCAGCTCAAAGCGCACTTGGTCGTTGCCTTTGCCGGTGGCGCCGTGGGCGATCGCCGTTGCGCCTTCTGCGCGGGCGATTTCCACCATGCGCTTGGCGATCAACGGACGGGCGATGCTGGTGCCGAGCAGATATTGCCCTTCGTACAAAGCACCCGCCTGGAACATCGGATAGATGAAGTCCTTGGCGAACTCGTCGCGCAGGTCGTCGATGTATACTTTAGAAGCGCCTGTAGCCAAAGCCTTCGCTTCCAGCCCGTCCAATTCTTCCTTCTGACCGATATCAGCCGTAAACGCGATAATTTCTGCATCGTACGTTTCTTTTAACCACTTGAGAATGACCGACGTATCCAGGCCCCCGGAGTATGCCAGTACGATTTTTTCCTTTGCCATGATTCCTAGTCCTCCCGAAAAAAATTTATCCCATCAATGCGGCCATCAGCGCTTTCTGCGCATGCAACCGGTTCTCTGCCTGATCAAAAATAATCGAATGCGGTCCATCGATCACGCCTTCGCTGACTTCCTCGCCCCGGTGGGCCGGCAGGCAATGCATAAAGACGTAATCCGGCTTCGCATACCGCGCCAGCTGCTCGTCGACCTGGTAATTGCGGAAGGCCTCTTCGCGGATCTTCTGCTCTTCTTCAAAGCCCATGCTCGCCCACACGTCGGTGTAAATAGCGTCCGCTTCTTGTACCGCCGCCTTCGGATCGCGCACCACTTCGATAACCGCGCCCGTCGCTTTGGCAATTTTCTGCGCATCCGCAACAATTTGCGGGTCCGGTTCGTACCCTTCCGGGCTGGCCACGGATACATGAACGCCCAGCTTCGCCCCGCCGATCATCAGCGAGTGCGCCATGTTGTTGCCATCGCCCACGTAGGCCAGTTTAAGGCCTTGCAGCTTGCCCTTATGCTCGTAAAGCGTCTGATAGTCGGCCAGCACCTGGCACGGATGAGCCAAGTCACTCAGTCCGTTAATGACTGGCACGGTAGCATAGCGGGCCAGATCGACCACCTTATCATGACCGAAGGTCCGGATCATGATCCCGTCCAGGTAGCGCGACATGACTCCCGCCGTATCAGCGATCGTTTCGCCGCGACCGAGTTGGATATCATTTTTGCTGAGAAAGAGCGCATGGCCTCCCAACTGATACGTCCCCACTTCAAAGGACACCCGCGTCCGCGTTGACGATTTTTCAAAAATCAATCCGACGGTTTTCCCCAGCAGCGGCTGGTACACCTCGCCGTTCTTCTGCTTGCGCTTGAGCTCAATCGCCAAATCGATCAAATAGTGGATCTCATCGGTCGAATAATCTGTCAGCTCGATAAAATCGCGGCCGTTCAAATTCATGCTGCTGCGTTTGGATGGTTCCAGCAAAGTCATAGTTTAGTTCCCCTCCTTGGAAGTATAAGCGGCGATGACGTCTGCCAAAATCGCTACGGCCTGGTCAATCTCTTCCTTCGACACCTTGAGGTTCGGCAGTAAACGAATGACCTCCGGGCCGGCGGTAACGAACAGCAGTCCATGTTGTTGTCCAAGCAGTACGATGTCGCCTACCGGTCCGGCGCATTGGATTCCGATCAGCAAGCCTTTGCCGCGCACTTCTTGGACGAACGGCTCGTCCTTAAACGTCTCCTTCAGGAGCTCCGTCAAGTACTCGCCCATCTCTGCGACATGCTCCGGAATGCGCTCCTCCTGCATCGTCTCCAGTGTGGCAATGATCGCTGTCGTCACGATCGGATTGCCGCCAAATGTAGACGCATGGCTGCCCGGAGGGAACGCTTCGCGCAAATACGCTTTCGCCAGCATCGCCCCGGCCGGCAAGCCGCTGGCAATCCCTTTGGCCGATGTAAAAATATCCGGCTCGATCCCGTAATGCTGATGGGCAAACCATTTGCCCGTACGTCCCATGCCGGTTTGGACCTCGTCGATGATGAGCAGCAGTCCCTCTTCCTTGCACAGCTCGGACAGCTCTTGCACGAACGCCGGATCCACCGGGTACACGCCGCCTTCGGCTTGCACCATTTCCAGCATCACTGCCGCCGTTTGTGGGCCAATCGCTGCCTTCAGGGCAGGCAGGTCATGCAAGGGTACAGACTTGAAGCCTTCCGGAAGCGGCAGGAAGCCGTCCTTCACCTTCTGCTGACCGGTCGCGGTCAGCGTAGCCAACGTCCGCCCATGGAAGGATTGATTGAACGTAATAATCTCGAAGCGGTTGGTTCCCTTCACCTTTTGATGGTAGCGCCGCGCCAGCTTGATCGCCGCTTCATTCGCCTCGGCCCCGCTGTTGCAGAAGAAAACGACGTCCGCGCAGCTAATCTCCGTCAGCTTCCGCGCTGCAACTTCCTGCTGTGGAATATGGAACAGGTTGCTCACATGCCAAAGCTCATCCAGCTGAGCTTTCACTTTGTCCGCCACCTTCTCCGGGGCATGCCCCAGGTTGGCGACCGCAAGACCGCTCATGAAATCAAGGTAGCGGTTGCCCTTATCGTCCCACAGCCAGCTGCCCTTCCCTTTCACCAAATGGATCGGGTACCGAGCATAACTTGGGAACAACGCGCTGGGGCTGCTCCCTTCCGCCGCAGCTGCAGCGGCATTCGCTCCGGTGGCCGGAGCCATAGTAGCTTCTTTCAGATCACTTTGCGCCATCGTTTTTTCCACTCCCATCTTCTTAATTACTAATATAACCTTCCGTCAGCCGCTGCGCTACGCCATCCGCACGATTCGGGTGCCGATGCGTCCCCCGGCCAGCACTTTGCCAAGCACACCCGGCTCGTTGCCGCCTACAATCACCGCTTCCTTCACGCTGCCGCTGATGCAAGCTACAGCAGCTCGCACCTTCGGAATCATCCCGCCGTAAATTTCCCCGGTCGAGATCATATCCTCAATTTGCTGTACCGTAATGGAATCGAGTACTTTTCTTTCGGTACCCGTCATTTTCAAAATCCCAGGCACATCGGTAACAACAATCATGCGCGAAACCCCAAGTGCCGATGCAACCGCTCCTGCAGCCGTGTCCGCGTTGATGTTATAACGTTGCGTTCCGTCTGCACCAATACCTACGGGAGCAATGACTGGAATGTAACCGAGGTCCAGTACGCCGCGGATCAAATCCGCATTCACATCCGTCACTTCCCCGACGAATCCAACTTCCTTGCTGTTCGCCACCGGCTTCGCCTGCAGCAAGCTGCCATCCGCGCCGGACAAGCCCAACGCTTTCCCGCCGTTCTGAGCGATGCGGCGTACGATCAATTTGTTAATGCTGCCGGCCAGCACCATTTCCACGACGTCCAGGACTTCATTCGTCGTGTAACGCAGCCCGTCCACGAACTTGCTCTCAATTCCGAGCTTGCCAAGGTTTTCCGAAATGGCTGGCCCGCCGCCGTGTACGATCACCGGGTTGGCCCCTTCTTTTTGCAACTTCACCAAGTCAGCAAAAAAAGAATTCGGCAGCTCCGCGAGCGTGCTGCCGCCACATTTCATCACAAACATTAATCTTTCTGCTCCTTTCCGGAGTTAATCTCATCTGATAAATGATTTAGGATATAAATTCATATTAAGTGCGATAAGCCGCATTAATCCGGACGTAGTCATAGGTCAAATCGCAGCCCCAAGCGGTGGCTTCGCCTTGACCGTTATGCAGGTCCACGGAGATATTGACCGTGTCGCCCTTCAGGTAAGCAAGCGCCGCATCCTCATCGAAAGGAACCGGACGCGAGCCCTCCAGCACAACGATGTCACCCAGCTTGATGTCCACCGTCTCCGGGTTGACCGGCTCTCCTGCACGGCCGACCGCAGCAATGATGCGGCCCCAGTTGGCATCGGCCCCAAACACCGCCGACTTCACAAGGCTCGAGCCGACGATTGTCTTTGCGATCGCCCGAGCCGAGTTATCGCTTACGGCGCCTTGGACCGTCACCTCAACGAGACGGGTTGCGCCTTCCCCGTCGCAGGCAATCGCCTTGGCCAACGTCTCGCACACGTGGCGGAACGCCGCAGCGAACGCGTCCCAATCGGCGTGTCCGGGGGACAGCTCCCGATTGCCGGCCAACCCGCTCGCCATCGCTAACAGCATGTCGTTCGTGCTCGTGTCGCCGTCGACGGTGATCATGTTAAACGTCACGTCGGTCGTTTGCCCGAGCAGGCTTTGCAGCGCCTGCGGTTCAATAGCGGCGTCCGTCGTGACGAACGCCAGCATCGTGGCCATGTTCGGGTGAATCATGCCCGAACCCTTGGCAGCCCCCGCGATCGTTACCTCGCGGCCGTCCACGTCCAGCTTCACGCACACCTCTTTCTTCACGAGGTCCGTGGTCAAAATTGCCTGGCAGAACTGCTCGGCCCCCTCGCTGTTCGCCGCCAGCGCCGCCGGCAAGCCTGCGATGCCGGCGTGAACGCGGTCCATCGGCAACAATTCGCCGATGACGCCGGTGGAGGCTACGGCGACTTCGTGTTCGCCGAGCCCCAACGCCTTCGCCGCCGCTGCGCGCATCGCGTAGGCGTCAGCTTCGCCTTGCGCGCCGGTGCACGCGTTGGCGTTGCCGCTGTTGACGACGACGGCCCGCAGGTGCTGCCCGCTGGACGCGACGCTCTCGCGCGTCACTTTCAGCGGTGCCGCCTGGAATACGTTCGTCGTATAAACTGCCGCGGCGACCGCCGGCACCTCGCAGAGGATCGCGCCGAGATCGTTGCGGGTCGTCTTCTTCAGACCGCAATGCAGTCCGCCGGCCTGAAAGCCTTTTGGCGTGGTGATGCTCCCCTCCGGCGCTGCACGAAATAAACTAACCACTCCCATGACTGACTCCTTTCACAAGCCCAAATAAGTTGAGATCTCCCTACGGGTAAACGGGTGTAAACTTCAAGCCGGTCGTTTCCTCCCAGCCCATCATCAGGTTCAAATTCTGAATGGCTTGCCCCGCTGCCCCTTTAACCAAATTATCAATGACGGACACGATCGTCAGCCGACCTGTACGCGCATCCGCTGCAAAACCGATATCGCAAAAGTTCGAGCCAAACACTTCCTTGGTTGCCGGCCACTTGCCTTTGTCCCGAATGCGGACGAACGGACGTCCTTCGTAATATTGACGGTACAGCTGAATCAAATCTTCCTCGGTGTAAGCCCCCTTCAATGTGGCGTACATCGTGCACATAATCCCCCGCGTCATCGGCGTCAGGTGCGTCGTGAACGTCACCGTAACCGATTCCCCGGTGATTTGCCCCAAGGTTTGTTCGATCTCAGGGATATGCTGGTGCTTGTTGACCTTATATACTTTCATATTTTCATTGATTTCCGCGTAATGGTTCGTCAGGTTCATCCCACGGCCCGCGCCGGATACCCCCGATTTCGCATCGATGATGATGCTGCCCGGTTCAATCCAACCTGCACTTAACGCTGGGATTAGGCCAAGCAGCGTAGCGGTCGGATAGCAGCCCGGGTTGGAGACGAACTCCTTGCCTTTTACTTCATCGCCGTAAATCTCTGCCAAGCCGTACACCGCCTGCTCAAGCAATGCGGCTTCCGGAGCCTCATGTTTATACCAAGCCTCGTATTCCCGGCCGTCTTTAAGCCGAAAATCACCGGACAAATCAATAACCTTCAGTCCAACCTCCAGCAGCTGCGGCACCAGCTTCGTGCTGACCCCGGATGGCGTTGCAGTAAATACCACATCCACCTTCGTCGCAAGCTCCTCTGGATACAAGCCATCCAGCGGCTGAACGATGATCTCCGATAAATGCGGGAACCCGTTCGTTATAGGCTCTCCTGCGCTAGAAACGGAAATCACCGAAGCAATCTCGACATGCGGATGTCCCCATAAAAAACGAATCAGCTCCACGCCCCCATATCCCGTGGAACCGACGATGGCTACTTTTATTTTCTCCCCGTTCACAATGCTAACCTCGCTTCCTCTCCCGTTGGATCAACCCTATGAAATCAACAATATGCATCATTCCGTTGTAAATATGTATTATTATACGGCTGAACTTATATAAATACAACAACTCTCACAAAAAATTTCCCCTCGCATGTCAGGCCCCTCTTTTGGCCGCCAAACTTTTATGTAGGGGCTGAATCAGGTATATTTAAAAGGTGCTCATGAACCGTATCAAAGGAGGAGAAGCACCATGTCGAACGAAAAAACAATCGCATTCGTATACGCTCATCCCGATGATGAAACATTTGGATGTTCTTATTTAATCCGGCAAATCGCGGATGAAGGAGGCAAGGCGGTGCTGCTTACGGCTACCCGGGGAGACGCGGGCAAAACCGGCCGCTTAGGGGAGATGACCCGCGAACAGTTAGCGGCCCGCAGGGATCAGGAGCTGGCCAAAGCCGCTGAGATCCTCGGCATCTCCGTTGTCGAGCAGCTGGGGCTGCCGGACGGCAAGCTGAAGGAGGCGGACCCGGCGATGCTGCGGGAGAAGATTGCCGACTTCTTGCAGCGCCATCAGGCACAGGTGGTCGTCACGTTCCCGGAAGACGGCCTGTCCGGACACCCGGATCATATCGTCATCCATCACGCCGTAAACGATGTCGTCTTTGGGGGCCAAGCGCCAACCGTGCAGAAGTTGTATTACAACCAACTGGGATCGTACACTTCCGATCATTCCAGCGTGCTGCGCGTAGCAGCCGGCAACCGTTGGGAAGCCAAACGCCAAGCCCTCGCCGCCCATGAATCGCAAATTTGGAGCGTGGAGCGGGTATTTGGCGTATTGGGGCCGCAAGTACCGCCCCGTCACCAATTCGAATCGTTTGAGCTGGTTTGGGAGCGCGGCGAACGGTTCCCGCAAAAAAATGAGCAGTCTATCTATGATGGCTTGGCTTAAATGCTACAGGAATCAAAAAAACCGTCCGAATCATTTCGAACGGTTTCTTTTTTTGCGTGGGGATTCTATTTTGGGGCCTGCGTCTTCCTGAATGTATCGTATCAGATGCTGCTGCAGCCCTCTTTTTACACCATTATCCCGTTCAATCAGAGCATCATACAGTTACTTGATCAATGATCCGCACAGGTCAGTCATCCCTGCCCAACTCTCATCCCTCCTGAAGGAAAGGGATAATGGTGCAAAGAAGCCCTGCGGCCCCTCCCCCTGCCAAGCGTATCCCTTTGGGTCAGTCAGCCGCAGAGGAAGCAACTGGTATCCAGCTTAGGTACCCAGCAACCGAAAGTCACTGTTCTCCCTGCACTCTTTTAAACCCTTCCCCTAACACTTCATGCGCATTGGTGATAATCACAAACGCATTGGGATCCAGCGTCTGCACCAAGGTCTTGAGCCGTGTAACTTCGCTCTGCCCGACGACGACCATCAGCACGGTCCGCGCATCGCCGGTGTACCCGCCGTGACCGTCCAGCTTAGTCAGCCCCCGGTCCAGGTGAGTGAGCACAGCCTGCGAGATCTCCTCCGTCCGGTCGGCAATAATGTAAGCGACCTTCGTGTAATTGAAGCCCAGCTCGATGGCATCGATGATTTTACCGGTGATGTACAGTCCGATCAGGGCATAGAGCGCTTTTTCCGGGGTCAGCAAAAATAACGCCAACACAATCACAATCCCGTCCATCATCACAACGCAAACGGAGAGGCTGAGGCCGCTGTATTTTTGAATAATTTGCGCCAAGGTGGACAGCCCGCCGGTGGATCCCCGGCCTCGGAACACAATACCGAGTCCTATCCCCACCCCGATGCCTCCATATAACGAAGCCAGCAACGGATCTGTCGTTGGTACGGGAATGTCTCGTGTCAAAAAGACGAAGAACGGCAGCACCACCGTGCCCAGCAGAGAACGGATGGAGTAGTCCCGCCCAAGCAACACGTAGCCGGCAATGAATAGCGGGATATTCAGGGCCCATTGTGTGTAGGCGGGTTCGATCCCAAATTGCGATTGAATGATGATCGATAATCCCGAGACACCGCCTGAGGCGATATGACTGGGGACCAGAAACAAATTAAACGCCAAGGCCGTGATCAGAGAGCCTACGATAATCATCAGCGTATCTATCGTATGGCGTACCGGACCGGCGACCGGGATATAGTCTTGAAGATGGCGTTTGCGAACTTTCGGCGGCATTGCTGCCCCTCCTTACTGGCATTTCATGAAATTGGTACAACGAAAAACCCACCCGTACCAAGCGTGGCCAAGGTGGGTCATATTTAGCAGCGGCACGGGCGGAATGGTCACACCAAGGCGCTCCGCCCTGCCGATTAATTCTCCGTGTTCGTTTTAATCTGACTGCGCAGATAACCGTCGATAAACGCGTCCAAATCCCCGTCCATCACCGCGCCGACATTCCCTGTCTCCACGTTCGTCCGGTGATCCTTCACCATGCTGTACGGATGGAACACGTACGAGCGGATTTGGCTGCCCCAGGCGATATCGGACTGCTCGCCGCGGATCTCATCCAACTCGCGTTGTTGCTCCTCGATCTTGCGTTCGTACAGCTTGGAGCGAAGCATCGTCATCGCCCGTTCACGGTTCTTGATCTGCGAGCGCTCATTCTGGCAGGTTACCACGATCCCAGTCGGGATGTGGGTAATCCGCACGGCCGAGTCGGTCGTGTTGATGTGCTGACCGCCGGCACCGCTGGCGCGGTACGTATCGATTTTCAGATCCTCGTTACGGATTTCGATCTCCACGTCATCGCTGATCTCCGGCACGACGTCACAGGAGACGAAGGACGTATGCCGGCGTCCGGAAGCGTCAAACGGCGAGATCCGCACCAGCCGGTGAACGCCCTTCTCCGCCTTCAGGTAGCCGTAGGCGTTGTAGCCCTTGATCAACAGTGTAACGCTCTTGATCCCGGCTTCATCGCCCGGCAGATAATCCAGCGTCTCGACCTTGAAGCCGCGTTTCTCCGCCCAGCGGGTATACATCCGCAGCAGCATTTGGCCCCAGTCCTGGGACTCGGTGCCGCCGGCGCCGGGATGCAGCTCGAGAATCGCGTTCATTTTGTCGTATGGCTGGTTCAACAGCAGCTGGAGCTCGAATTCCTCCAGCTTCTTGACGAGCTTCTCTACGGAGTCCGCAACCTCCGCAGCCAGCGATTCATCGCCTTCTTCCTCCGCGAGCTCCGCCATCATTTCCAGCTCATCGTATTCGTTCTGCAGCGCCGTATATTGGTCGACCGAGGATTTGACCGCATTCATCTCGGCGATAATCCCTTGAGCTTTCTCATTGTCGTCCCAGAAATCCGGTGCCGCCATTTTCTCCTCATAGTTGGCGATCATCTCTTGCTTCAGATCTAAGTCAAAGAGACCCCCTAAGGTTGGTTAATTTCTTTGCGATTTCGCGCATGTCTTGTTTCACGTTCGCATCGATCATACGGTAGATCACCTTTCTTTGTAAAAGTTTTTTTGTAGCTGCCACTTTGGTTTAAAGGTAACGCCCTTTTGTACCCTTATTCAACTCCCGGGCACCGAATTTCAAAAAATAAGGACAAAATCTACCTTTATTTCATTCCTAAACCTGGAAAAACCCTGTTTTGAGCCATAGTCTGCAAAAATAAGGCCAAAAAACTCCCTTATTTACCAGACATCCGCCCAAAAAAGCAAAATAAGGCCCTTTTTTACCCCTATTTCGCCTGTGGCTGAACCAACGTCGAGGTGGCTACCTCGGATGAGCCAACATCGACGCGGCCGCTGCGGCCGAGAACAGGTTTTCCCTCCAAACGGGGCAAAAGCGGGCAGCCTAAGGAAATCCTCAGGCTCCCCGCCGCACCCAGCTTATGCCGACATTATGCGTTTTGGCCGTGGCAGTGTTTGTACTTCTTGCCGCTGCCGCATGGGCACAAGTCGTTGCGGCCGATCGTCTCGCCGCGTTTGACCGGGCGTTTCTCAGCCGGCTCGCCGCTTGTGGTGATTTTGTTCTCATCCACGACCGCTTGACGTTCCTGGTTCGTTTCGATCTGCGCCTTCATGATGTATGTCGCGACTTCTTCCTGAATGTTGGCGATCATCGCGTTGAACATCTCGTAGCCTTCAAATTGATACTCGCGCAGCGGATCAGTACCGCCGTATGCACGAAGATGAATACCTTGACGCAGCTGATCCATCGCGTCGATGTGGTCCATCCATTTGCTGTCGACCGCGCGGAGAGCGATAACCTTCTCAAACTCCCGTACCATTTCCGGACCAATTGCTTCTTCGCGAGCGTTGTACTTCGTCAGGACGCGTTCAAAAATATACTCGACCATCTCATTTGGCTCTTTGCCCCACAGATCGTCTTTCGTAATCGCGCCTTCGTCCAGCAGCTTGCTGTTGACGTAATCGGCAACCTCTTGCAGTTCCCAGTTCTCCGGTATCTCGTCAGCGGTATGGGCTTCAACCACCCGTTCGATGACCGGCTTAATCATATCGAGAACGATTTGCTTAATGTTCTCCGATTCCAGCAGCTCCCGGCGTTGTTTATAGATAATTTCGCGCTGTTGGTTCATGACATCGTCATATTGCAGGACGACTTTGCGCACGTCGAAGTTGTTGCCTTCTACGCGTTTTTGCGCTGACTCAATCGCGCGGGTGATCATCTTGCTCTCGATCGGTTGGTCTTCCTCAAAGCCAAGGCGTTCCATCATGTTCAGCACGTTATCCGCACCAAACCGCTTCATCAACTCGTCACCCAGCGACAGGTAGAACTGCGTGGAGCCTGGGTCACCTTGACGACCGGCACGACCGCGCAACTGGTTATCGATCCGGCGCGATTCGTGGCGTTCGGTACCTATGATATGCAGGCCACCCAATTCGGCCACGCCTTCACCCAGCAAGATGTCGGTACCGCGACCCGCCATGTTGGTAGCGATCGTCACGGAACCCGGTTCCCCTGCGTGGGAAATAATTTCCGCTTCCTCCGCATGGTATTTCGCGTTCAACACCTTGTGCGGGATTCCTTTGCGCTTCAGCATCTCGGATACGCGTTCGGAGTTCTCGATCGAGACCGTACCAACGAGCACCGGTTGTTTTTTCTTATGACGCTCCACGATTTCTTCGACAACGGCTTTAAACTTGCCGTCAACGCTCTTATAAACAACGTCCGGCAAGTCAATCCGACGGTTCGGCCGGTTGGTCGGCACCTGGAGCACTTCAAGGCCGTAAATTTTCTTGAATTCTTCTTCCTCGGTCTTCGCCGTACCGGTCATCCCGGCCAGCTTGCGGTACATCCGGAAGTAGTTCTGGAACGTAATCGTCGCCAGCGTCATGCTTTCGTTCTGTACCTCGATGCCTTCTTTGGCTTCGATTGCCTGGTGCAGCCCGTCGCTGTAGCGGCGGCCCTGCATGATCCGACCGGTAAATTCATCGACGATCAGCACCTCGTCATCGGTCACGACGTAATCGACGTCGCGGCGCATGATGACGTTCGCTTTGAGCGCCTGCACCACGTGGTGGTTCAGCGTAACATGTTTATGATCGTACAAGTTATCAATGCCAAAAACGCGTTCCGCTTTAGCAACCCCTTTTTCGGTCAGCGAAACAGCCTTTACTTTAATATCTACCGTATAATCTTCCTCCGGCGTCAGCGTCTTCACGAAACGATCGGCTGCATAATACAGCTCGGTGGATTTCTGAGCTTGGCCGGAAATAATCAGCGGCGTCCGCGCTTCATCGATCAAGATGGAGTCCACTTCGTCAATAATGCAATAATACAGCGGCCGCTGAACCATCTGTTCTTTGTAGAGCACCATGTTGTCGCGCAGGTAGTCAAATCCAAACTCGTTGTTCGTGCCGTACGTGATGTCGCAAGCGTAAGCTTCTTGTTTCTGCTCATGCTCCATGCCGTTGAGGTTCACCCCAACCGTCATGCCGAGGAAGTTGTAAATCTGCCCCATCTGCTGGCTATCGCGTTGTGCCAAATAGTCGTTGACGGTAACGACATGCACACCTTTCCCCAGGAGCGCATTCAAATAAACCGGCAGGGTTCCGACCAGCGTCTTCCCTTCACCGGTTTTCATCTCCGCAATCTTGCCTTCGTGAAGCGCCATGCCGCCGATCAGCTGCACATCAAAATGACGCATCCCGAGCGTGCGTTTCGAAGCTTCCCGTACTGTGGCAAAAGCCTCCGGCAACAAATCATCCAGCGTCTCGCCTTTCTCGATCCGTTCCCGGAATTCAGCGGTTTTCCCTTTCAATTGCTCGTCCGAAAGCGCCTCAAATTGCGGTTCTAATGAATTAATATAATCTACCGTCTTCATCAGACGTTTGACATCACGTTCATTCGTGTCGCCAAATATCTTTTTTACTAATCCCAGCATGATTTACCCCTTTCACGCATAAACAGATGATTTGCCTAAATTGTAACAGTTTGTAAGGCACGCCGCAACACGCCCCGTCACGTCTGCATTGCGGTAAAGCGCCTTTGTATACGAATAAAGAGCCCTATCCGCGGGCGGATAAGGCTCGTTTCCTTTGCGTAAGTATCACAGGAATTACCACCTAGTTTGAAGCAAGTTGCCATGATTGCACGGAGTGCAAGGGGTTAATCCTGTTCAATCAAACCGTATTTGCCGTCATTGCGCTTGTAGACGACGTTCACTTCTTTAGTGTCGATGTTCGAGAAAACGAAGAAGTTGTGTCCTACCATATTCATTTGCAAAATCGCTTCCTCTACGTCCATCGGCTTCAAGGTAAAGCGTTTCGTACGAACCACTTCCAGCTCTTCCTCGCCTTCATCCAGCGCAACGGAGCCTGCGGTCGTGCCCTCTACAAAGAGGCTGTTCTTCACGCCTTTCTGGCGCAGTTTACGGTTGATTTTCGTTTTGTGCTTGCGGATTTGACGTTCAAGCTTGTCCACAACCGCATCAATGGATGCGTACATGTCATCGCTGCGATCTTCCGCACGGAGCACAACGCCGGTCAAAGGAATCGTTACCTCGACCGCGTGCAAGCCTCGTACCACACTTAACGTGACAGTACCGTCTGAGGTAGGGGGTGCATCAAAGTACTTGTCTAGCCGGCTGAGCTTCTTGTCTACGTAGTCACGCAAGGCCTCAGTCACTTCAATCTGCTGTCCTCGAATACTAAAATTCATAGGGCACTCCTCCTTTGCTTTGCACCTTTATTATACCATGACGTTAAGGCAAAGTAAAAAGTGTTAAAGGTCTGTAAACCACCGCGATATCCGTAAAAAAAGACGGGCAGATCGGCAAATCCCCCGCGCTTTCAAGCCCGGCGATCCTTCCGGTTTCCCCACCAGGATTTCAACAAAATCGTGAACGCCGCCCCACACGCGGCCCCGATCGTATCCAGCAACACGTCCTGCACCATCGCCGTCCGCCCCGGCGTAAAGCTCTGATGCAGCTCATCCGTACAGGCATAGAGGAATGCGATCAAAATCGCAAAGAGCAGACATCGCCGATTGGATCGTCCCCGACCACCTAAAGCGTAAACCAGGAACGCTGCCAGTAAAGCATAACTGCCGAAATGCGCCGCTTTGCGAATAAAAAACTCGATGAAGCTCGCCCCGCCCACACTGTCCACACTGATTTCATAGTCACCATAGCTGAACCGGATCCCGCCGAATCGATTCTCAATCCACTGGTCCGAGGTGCTCTTCTCAATTTCCGGCACCAGCGACTGCTCCTCATAAGACTGCGAAGAAAACCCAAAAAGAATCGCCATCATCGCGATCGCCGGCAGCCAGCGCAGCCAAGGTCGAAGGTTGTGCAAAGGAGGTCACCTCATTCGATTACGAACTCATTCACTTTAGAAAATTATAGCATAATAAAAATAAGAAAACCCCGGGTTCCCCCGGGGAGTTGCTAGCGAATCTTTAATTGTTAACCATCGTACCGTTCATATGTAGGTCGGCTGTGCCGGGATGATTACAGTTTGATTACGTTAGCGGCTTGTGGACCACGTGCGCCTTCAACGATTTCGAACTCGACGGATTGGCCTTCTTCCAGCGTTTTGAAGCCTTCAGCTTGGATCGCGGAGAAGTGTACGAATACGTCGCCGCCTTCTTCAGTTTCGATGAAACCGTAGCCTTTTTCTGCGTTGAACCATTTTACTTTACCTTGCATGCACTAACATTCCCTTCATTATCAAATAAGAGTGTGATCCTTGTAACCAAGCCCCACATGTCTGACTATACCACCCAAGCTTATCCAGTGTCAATTGCCAAGGAAAAGGTTTTACTGTAAATAATTTGTAGATTTTTGTCAGAGTGGTAAACGAATGGACTTCATTTTCATGATCTTAAATTAATTACCCGGCAGAATGTAAAACGAAACGGATAGTTCTTTAAGTGGTCATGAAATAATCTGTACATAAGGATTCTGGTTCAGACTATTTACGTATACTTTCATTTCATATCCTAGTATAATTCAACTAATTGAAATTCAGTAAATGTCGAATAGATGTCGAAATAAATATTATCTTCTATTTCTAAAATCGTGAAATGGGTCTACTCCAGGAGGAAATACACTCCTCAGATGGAATACTTAAATTTCAGGAATAGCTTAACGGGAGGATATATGAACAACTTGATTTCACTCTGCATGATCGTAAAAGATGAGGAAAAGGTGATTTCCCGATGTTTAGATAGCGTGCAAGGGCTTGTTGATGAAATTATCATTATCGATACCGGTTCGGTTGATAATACAAAAACAATCGCTCGAAAATATACAAAGCACGTCTATGATTTCAAATGGGGCAACGATTTCTCTGCTGCCAGAAATGAATCATTACGTTATGCTACTGCAAAATGGATACTGGTACTAGATGCAGACGAGTATATTAACTCATCCGATATCGAGGGATTAAGAAACGCGCTACGATTAACCACGACTGACAAGGATTCGCTAAAATCATTCATGTTACCTATACACAATTTTACCGGGCGAACCGTCGATCCCTCTAGAATAATGATCTCGCAAGGTGCTCGTATTTTCGAAAATCATAAAGGGATGTACTATAGTAGTCCTATTCATGAGCAACTCACCTCAGATCACTACAAAATCACATTCCAGAACCTCCCTTATCCAGTCTATCATGACGGCTATACCGAAATACGGGTCAAGGGTCATAACAAGTCTGAGCGCAACTTGTCGATTCTAGAATCTATGAAAACCGAAGAAAAACTACAGGATCCTTACTTTTGTTTTATTTTGGGGAATGCCTATATCAGCGACAATCAACTCGAAAAAGCCGGCCAACTATATCGAGCATGTTTAGCATCCAGCACGCCAAATCATTCGTGGTATATCCATCTTCTAGATAACTTGATATCAACTGAATTAAAATTAGAAAATTATGTTGAAGCATATCAATTAATTCAGCAGGCTATACAACAATATCCAGGAATTTCCGACTATTATTGTCATCTTGGCCTTCTTTACGATCAATTCGGAATGTTCCAACAAGCGATCGGTTATTTTGAACAAGCTTTAAAGTGTGCTGAAACGGCTGTCCGTCAAAATCGTCCCTACTGGAATGTTCAACCGTCCTATGGCTCTACGGTACCGTTACAAATGTTGCTCAAGCTGCATAATCAATTGGGCCATAAGACCGATGCTGTTCGATATGGGGTTCAATTGCTTCAAATTCAGCCGAGAAACTACACTGTTCTACAACAAGTATGGGAACTGCTCATTCAGGCAGAGCAAGACAACGAGGCCATTATCCGATTGTTTCAAACGGTTTATCCGAATGCTTCAGCCATTGAATACATCGCCTTATTTCTCGTTGCCTTACGAACTGGCTCTAGATCACTGAGTTCATATTACTATCAGAAACTAACAATACAGGTTTCTCCTAGTGATGCTCTAACCTATCATTTATTGCAACATGAAGAGAAGCCGTTCAAACTATCGATAGATATGGAGCTAGATGCCTCTCCCGCTTTAATCGCTGCTGTTGTGTATAATGATCCAAATTATTTATCAGCTATAACCGATACTGAAGGCTGTGAGTCTGCTCGGGAACTCTGGACCTATCACTGCGATCTCCAAGCAAATCCGAATAGTTCCCCTCAATTAACGGACAGTGCATCGGATTTACTTGCTAAGACACTTCTCATTTTATTAAGTTATTCGTATAACGACATTTATCTTCACTGGCTTCAGTCGATGGCAACCGCAGATACAATTAATAAACTTGCTGATTTAATGTACGAACATGGATACTACGAACCTGCAATTGAATTATACGCGATTCTATTAGACAACGGAGTATTATCACCAAAAAGTATGATTAATATAGGGCAATGGCAGTTAGTAGGTAATAATGCGGATGATGGCTATTTATTCATTGATACTGCATTTGATCATGAAAAAGATTTATCCGTGATTGGGTGGGTCTTTAACTATTGTTCCAAAAAGCAATATGAGCAGTTTCTTGAGCGTTATCTAGATGCTTTCCCTCACCTAATTGAACTTCCATTCTTGACACAACCAACAAATAAATTATAACGAACTAACAAAAGAAGATCGGATTGAGATTTAAATCTCAGTCCGATCTTCTTTATGTTGCTCGTAATTAATTATAAGTATAGGTTACTGTATTACTTTCTTGCATGTCTGGATTTACAACCTTCACTAAAACCTCACCAGTGTTGCCTGCTGGGACTGTGACTCGTAGCGTAGTCGAACTAGTGTAGACAACCGTAGTCGCTTCAACAGATCCAAAGTATACTTTAGGTTTATTCTTGAAGTCTGTCCCATAAATATATATGGTATTACCTGCTTTACCTGATACAGAAGATAGTCTTGTAATAACTGGAGCAGCGGCAACCGGAAGATCCGTATAAGTAAATGTAAAGCTAGCGGTCTGTCCATTTGACAAGGTTACAACCAATGGTACCTCTCCAACCGTTGAGCTAGCTGGTACTGTCACTCTTAAGCTTGTAGAATTCACATAAGTTGTTGGAGCAACAACACCATCAATGCTGACAGTTGCGGACGTATCAAAGTTATTACCGTTAACATAGATTGTCGCCCCACCTGCACGGCTTGCACTCGCAGGGGAAATGCTAGTGATCTCTGGTACAATTGGCAAGTACTCAAATCCGCCTACCAAAGTTTCCGTTCCGCCATCTTTATTCGTAACCGTAACATCAACAAACCCTGTTGAGGTGGATGCCGGAACAACTATTCTAAGCTGATTTGAATTAATATAAGTTACACCAGCACTTACACCGCCTAGAGTTACAGTGGCACCACCACTAAAGTTCTCTCCGTCGATCAACGCGATATATCCGCCTTTGATAGAGCCACGATTTGGAGTTATAGCCGTAATGTTAGGGTCAGAGATAATCGGCATTGTATATTCATAGGCTTCTGGTAACACTGCAGTTTGTTGTTTATTCGCAACAATAACATCCACCTTACCTGCCGTTTCCACAGCTGGTACAGTTACGCGAAGTGTTGTTGAATTCACATAAATCGCATTGACACTATTTGCACCAAACGTAACTTTCGTCACGCCATTTACGAAATTGGTACCGTAAATATATACCGTATTTCCACCTGTTATCAAACCTGTGTTTGGTGTTACTGATGTGACCGTAGGCGTTGGATATACGACTTCGTTATAAGTATAGCTTTGTGGTAATGTGTATAGTTCCCCATCTGCAGTGCGAACAGAAACATCTACGGTACCTGGTTCATCAACTTCTGGAACCGTTGCTCTTAATTGTGTTGAAGATATATAAGTGGTCGTTGCATCTTTAGCACCAATAACCACTTTCATACCACTTTTAAAATTCTTACCGTTCACATAAATGGTATTTCCGCCTGTTACCAAGCCATTGTCAGGGGAAATCGATACAATTTCTGGATCTGTTGATGGAGGAGCATCGTAGGTGAATCCTTCCGGAACAGTTACAGTAGTCCCATCTGGATTCGTAAGCGTAACATCAACTGGACCTGCCTCATCGCCAATCGGTGATTTGACTGAGATTTGATCGCTCCCAGAATAATAGAAGAGTGGAGCCGCTTTGTCGCCGAACTTCACTGTCACACCCTTCATGAAATACTCTCCCTTAATCGAAACAATCGTTCCACCGGCAAGCGGACCATTAGCAGGAGTTATAGAAGTAACAATCGGATCAACCTTATATTGATATTGAGCTTTCGCTACTTGATTATCCGGGTTTGTTACACTTACCTCAACCATCCCTTGTTTTCCTGGAGGCACAGTTGCTGTAATTTCAGTACTGCTAACAAATGTTACATCGGTGGCGGAAGTTAAACCAAATTTAACTTTTGCTCCAGGTACGAAATTTTGACCTGTAATTGTAACTGTCTCACCGCCATTTGGATGTCCGAAAGGTTCTGTTATTGCGGTTATAACTGGGGCGGGAAGTTTTACCGTAATATTCACACTTGGAATACTTTTCGTACGGTTAGCTCCCGCATAATCTTTGTAAGTAATGCTAGATGTGCTTAACGAAGCCGGGAAATTACCTGCTTTCGTTTTATCGACGGGACGAATTTTGTACTTGAAGGTTAGTGCGCTATTCTTCAATTCGTTGAATTTCCATGTCAGCGTGTTACCTGTTACCGTAGGTTTTGGAATATTATCCTCGTAAGATCCAGGTACAATCTCAAAATCGTTACCAACCGTATCTGTCACGGTAACATCATAGGCGCTTGCCATCCCAATTTCTTTAACAATGGCAGCATAAATTTGATCAAGTCCCTGTGAACCAAGTACAAAGTAATGATGCGTTGCAGTTGTCGCCATGTTTTTCATAAGGATGTTCGGAGCACTGGTTTCAGGATCTTCATTAGGATTCAGAAGAGCAATTGTATAGAATATGACACCTGCATCCTTTGCAGCTTGTGCTTTCTGTAGCGCATAGTCAAACGGATCCGTATTCGACGGCGACTCTGTTGCCGCTCCATCTGTCAACAATACAATTACCGGCTGAGCTTCTTCGCGGTGATCAGCCAGCAAGGCGGTCGCTGCATCAATCGCAGAACCTGTAGCGGTTCCTCCATTTGCATTAATTTTATCTATGTAGGATTTCACAGCATCTTTATCCACCGTGAAAGGGAACGAACTTGCGGTAGAAGCGAAATCAACAACCGCAACTCTATGTTTCGTCATATCCATGAGGTCAACGAACCCTTTAGCCGCTTCTTTCGCATTCTTCATTTTGTCTTCCCCATTATTAGGGCCATACGTTGGAGCCATGCTGCCTGATTTGTCAATAATCAGCACAACATCATTAGGCATGACCACATTCACAGGCGGAGTTCCTGTAATATTAAGCAAAATTTCCGTTTCCTCTTCTGTTGTAATCGTTTTTGGATTTGCTGTTTTGGTCACCGTGACATAGTCATTGACCGCTGCCTCCAGCTGTTGCGGAGCGGCGATGAATCCGTAAACCGCAAACCACACAGCGAAGATGCTTAAAAAGCATTTTTTTACCTTCCCCATAAGCCTTTCCTCCTCTTTATAAAAAAATAATAGCAACAGGTTGCTATTCTTGAAAAACCAAAGGTCATGTTTTCTTTATTGATGACTATCGATAAAGTACCCTACATGCTGCGTATATTCACCAAGGTAGGTATTTTTCGACTTTCGGCTCTCATTGATTCTCTTTAGCTCCATACTTGCTTCCTGTAATTTCTGCGCAAAAGCCTCATTATTCTTCATCTCTAAGTCAATGCATTCCTGTAGAATACTTCTATCTGACTCCGTATATGAGAAGTCTTTCACTTGAGATAATTGATCAATACGTTCCCTTAGCAGAGCTTGATTGTATTGAAGAGAAAGAAGCGTTTCGTAGTCCGCTTCATTCTCTAGATCCAAAGCACTAATCGCTCGAATTAAGTCCCTTAATTCCAGCAATAAATTTGTCACAGAGCTCGATGTCATTGGACTTTGACCTTCTCTCCATTCGAAGTTAACTTCAGTGCTTCAGCCCAAGTATCTCGAAGCTCGGTAAGTAGTTGGATGCTTTCCTCTGCTGCGTTCACGTCAAGCTTGACATTCGCTTCGAATAGTTTCTCATTGATATAGGTGTATAAGCTGTACAACTGCATCGATAGTTCATACTCCATATTCAGAGTCGCTTGAAGCTCATCAATGATGTTTTGGGCTTTAACAAAATTCAAATGTTTACCTTCCATATCATGACGTTCCATACTCTGAACAGCTAGCTTGATAAATTTAATACAACCGTTATAGAGCATTAATGTAAGTTGACCCGGCGACGAAGTTTGAATTTTCGTATGCAAATAGTTATTTTGTGCTTGTAAGTTAATTTTCATCACCTTTTTTCATCAATGATTGCCCCAACTGAAAGTTCCTTCAATTTCTCAACAAGGTCGATAAACTTCTCAGAAGGTATTTCGTGGATGACCTCTTTGTGCTTGTCCATAATTTGGACAATTAACTGATGAGTGCTGTCATGTATTTTGAGTTGAAATGAATGTTCGGTACCTTGAGCAGCCCGGTTTGCTTTCTCAATCGCATTTAATAGGGCTTGCTCACTAACCGACAAGATGGCGTTCTTGCTCTTTAACTTCAACTCTTGATATTCTCCACTAACCCGAATAATTGGTGCAGATTCTTTTCCCGTTGATGACTGAACCGGCTGCGTATGAGTTGTTATCTCCATTGCCTCACAGCCCTTCCTTTTATGCAAATTGTTGTGCTAACCAACTTGACATCGCATTGCTTTCTGTTAGCGCTTTTTCCATTGCAGCGAACATTTGATAGTAACGATCCTCACGCTTATTAAGCTGTTCGTTTTTGATTGCGACTTGTTTATCAATTTGGTTCATCTGAGAAACCAAGCCCAAGTTAGTTACATTACCACCGCTGATCTTTCTAGTTACCGAAGTGATCGCAGTGTTCATCGCATCATATGCACGTTGAAGTATACCCTTCCCCTGAGGATCAGAACCTTGCGCCGAGAAAAGCGAAATAACCGCTTCCGGATTCTTCTCTACCGCTTCCCGCAGTTTGTTTTCATCCAGGATTAGCTTACCATTCGTTGCTGCTGATGCACCAACAATGTATTTAGGTGTGGTTATTCCGATTTCACTCAATGTATCAAATTCAGGGTCAACACCGGATACGACCGCCGAAGTCAAACCTCGCAAATCATTTAACGCACTTTTCAAAACATCATCATTACGCAGGATACCGCTCTTTGCTTTGGTCTCCCAGTTTTTAATATCTGTTTCGCTTAGTGCCGCCTTCTCATCCGAAGTAAGCGGTTGATAGTCCCGGTACACTTCCTCATTTAATGCTCCGCTGATGGAAGTCATCGTTTCATTATATTTGTTTACAAAATCTTTGACCTTGGCAATGATCTCATCCGTACTTAAACGTACCGTATTGCCATTTCCATCAGTCTTATTCCAACCACCAGAAAACCGTAATGTAGATAACGATTCGCGCAGGTTTGAGAACTGTAAATTCAAACTAGTGTATCTCTCAACCTTCCACTCCATCGTCTGCTTCTTCTGCAATAGTTTGTCTACAGGAATTCGTTCAGCCTTCATGAGTTCTTTAATCATGGCGTCGGTATCAAGTCCCGATGCTATTCCAGTAAGGCGTATTGGCATTAGAATACCCCCCTCTTGTACAATGATTTGTCCTCTAACTGTATATATCGAATGTATATACTATAAAATTTAGATTAGCAAAAAAATATATCTGTCGTATGGGTTCAGCATTATAGAAAAAGAGGTCCACAATTCTCGTGGACCTCTTCTGGCTTCAAGCAAAATCTTAACGAAGCAATTGCAATACACCTTGCGGTGCTTGGTTTGCTTGTGCCAGCATTGCCGTGGAAGCTTGTTGCAGGATGTTGAATTTTGTAAACTTCATCATTTCTGCAGCCATATCCGTATCACGGATACGCGATTCAGCAGCTTGCAGGTTTTCGGCATTAACGCTTGTGTTGTTGTAAGCATGCTCCAGACGGTTTTGGTAAGCACCCAGCGTGGAACGAGCTGTGTTAACAGATGTGATTGCAGCGTCAACTGTAGCACGCTCAGTAGCAGCACTTGCTTGGTCTGTAATGTCATTGAACGTAAGTGCTGTAAGATCGATACCAGACAAATCAAGAACGATCGCGTCTGCGTCGCTACCAGCGCTTTGGATTGTAACATTACCAGCAGAACCGTCAAGCAGCGTAATTCCGTTGAACGAGAAGTTCGTAGCAATACGGCTGATCTCATCGGACAATGCTTTGTACTCAAGTTGAATAGCCGCGATATCGTCGCTGCTATACGTACCGTTGGACGCTTGAGTTGTCAGTTCTTTCATACGAGTCAGCATGTCGGAAACTTCGTTCATCGCACCCTCAGCTGCTTGAACCATGGAGATACCGTCTTGCGTATTACGCATACCTTGATTCATGCCTTTGATTTGCGCACGCATTTTTTCGGAAATCGAAAGACCTGCAGCATCGTCAGCCGCACGGTTGATACGATAACCGGAAGACAATTTCTCAGAAGACTTCCCTTGTTGGATGTTGTTAAACGACAGGTTGCGGTGCGCGTTCATTGCGTTAAGATTGTGGTTGATAATCATTTGATTCTTCCTCCTTGACTTTTAAAATTTCACATCCTTGTGAATTAGGCTTCGCGCCTCTATTTTTATATATCGGTTGTTTAATACGAGAGTTTATACCGAAATTAATATTTTTTGATTTTTTTAATAAGACTTAAGTCCTTATGTCCTCCACTAATTGCCTCTCTATTACTTGCTTGGACTTCCTCCAACAGTTCCTTTCTCATAATGGTAACATCGGCAGGGGCACTTATGCCTAATTTCACGCTGTCTCCATCGATGGAAACTACATAGATTTCGATGTCATTATTAATTTGGATCGTTTGTCCCCGTTTTCTCGTCAGCACAAGCATTTAATCACCCCTGCTTTCTTTAACGATGTTCTTCATTAAAGGATTATTTGTTCGATATAACGTCTGTTCATGAAAGACATATTGAATTCCACTTTGATGTTTAATGTTAATCAATAAGGGGGCCAATAAGTTAATTGTAGATAACTCCAAGTCCTCTTTAAGTGTGACAATATTAAGTACAAGTACATCTTCTTCTCTTTCGAGTTCTAATTTTCTCTTCGCTTGTTGATCCAGTGTCAACGTATATTCCTTATACCAGTGAAAAGGAGTTGTTGTTAGGAAAGAAATTTCTGGATTTTCGATACTATTCAAATAAGCAAATGGAGTATCATTAATGCTCTCTAATTGGAAGATGTCCAGATCTTCAAAGCCCAATATGTTCCCTTGAAAAGAAATTTGCATGTTGTTAAACCGAGTTAACATTTTAATTGCCCGCCTCCTATAAAAAAAACTACAGCTTTCAAAGCTATAGTTCTTATCTACGCATAAATATCGTAATTGCTGACCCACATCTGAATGGTGTTTTTGTTTTTTAAATAGATATTAACTGCACCAGGCTCTACCGAGATTTCCGGCTTATTAGGCGTATACTCAATATTCGGATGATGCGTGCTCCATTCCACATTCATTTGATCAGGTTCAAACTGAAGCCTCACATTATCGGCAGATGCCTCGCCCACATACTTGATCATCGTTTTTTCTTGCGTTCGATTAAGCATCATCTCGGCAATCGTATTTCTTTTAAATTTAGCTAATCGATTGCCTTCTTCAACGATATTCGACAAGTTCTCAAGAAACTGTCCTTGCATTTGATCTGTAACCATCTTGTACCATTCCAAGTGATTACCACTCCCTAAGGCGAGCCAAGCTTTGGAACTGTCGATTTTCAAGCCCCCGCGCGATTTGTGAATCTCCATTTCTGCGGGTGTGCTCTCGATTTGCAGGTCGCCAGGAGGAGACTCCATGAGTTGCTTGGCTTGACGTGTCTCAATTCCAATCGTCGCATAGGTTTGACGGATGGATAATCTTTGTAAATTCATCTCCTCCCCGACCTCCTCACCGAAATAATTAATAAGTTTATCTCAGATAATCCAAAAGACTTGTTTGCATAATTTTGGCACTCGTTGCCAAAGACGCCTGGTACACACTTTCATCTTGTTTTAATTTCATGATGACTTCTGCATAATCCGCGTCTTCTACCTTGGTTTGCATACTGGTCAGATTGATTTCCAAGTCATCCAACCGGTTGTTTATAAGTTCAACTCGATTAGACTTAGCGCCCACTTCGGAACGGGCTTCGCTAATTTTGGCCAATCTGTTCGAGAAGTTATCTAACTCCGCTTGTGCAGCAGCTTTGTCATTCGTAGTTAGAGCTGCTTGTACCCTTTTCAGAATGCCGAACAAGTTGTCTGGATCCGTGGGCTCCCCAAAAACAGCCTGGCCGGTGACATTAATATTTAAAGTAGCCACTTCGGAAAATTTGTAAGTAATCCCTGCAGGGTCTGTACCTTGTGTTTCCGCTATTGCCGCATCATAAGGTGCTTGGTCTGTTAATTGACCATTAAAAATATACTTATCATTAAACTTACTATTCCCTAGCGAAATCAATTGATCATAGATCTGCTTCAGTTCCACATTTACTGCGTCCAACGCTTCCTGAGGATTCGTACCATTTACTGCCTGCACTAATAACTCGTTAGCTCGAGCTGAGATATCATTAATTTGTCCAAGAACCGTATCGGTATAATCCAACCAAGATAATGCCGCATCCGCATTTTTTTGATATTGCTCATTAATCGAGAGCTCACTACGATACCGTAAGGAGTATGTAATTCCAACCGGATCATCAGAGGGTCGATTCAACTTCATACCTGTTGAGAGTATATTCTGACTTTTATCCATCCGCTGCAAATTGGAGTTAATATTTCTCATCATTTGCAGATTCATCATTCCGGGCGTCACACGTAATGCCATTGTTTAATCCCCCCTCTATCTACCTACAATCCCCATACTATTAATAACTTTATCCAGATTTTGGTCGATGGTCGTCATAAAACGAGAAGCTGCGCCATAGGCATGCTGTAGCTTAATAAGATTGGACATTTCTTCATCTAAGGACACCCCACTGACGGAAAGGCGTCTGGAATCAACTTGATCAACCAACAACTGGTTATTCTCCTGTTGTCTTAATGCTTCACGACTTTGCACACCTAACTGTCCAATCATCGCGCGGTAATAATCATCAACGGTCCCTTGAGTGATCCCGTTATTACTTGGAATAGGCTGAAAAGTAAACGGACGGTCTTTGAGTTGGGACATTAATAGCGCTAATGTATTGTTCCCTTTAACCACGGTATCTCCGGCCGCTCCAATTTCCACACGTAAAGATGAAGCGATTTTATTCGGGTCATCCGCGATGGCCTTATTCAAACTGAAGGATGCAGCAGTAATAGGTCCTCCGTCACTCGAACTAAAGAATTCTCCAGCTGTTTGTGCAGGAGTAGTGAATAGATATCCTAATTTATGAAGACCATTTATCCCCATTACCGTTACAGTAGTATCTGCAGTAAGAGTCCTACTCGCACCTGTATACAAAACTCCGTTTAGAATAGTGCCCTCAGGCAATACAGAGCCTGCCGGAATGGTAATACTAACCTCACCATTAGCCAAAGTATTGGCCATTTCATTTAGCTGATCGAGGTAATCCCGAACCAGGCTGTCTCTGGACTTGATGATGCCAAACATGGCACCGCTGTTTAGTGTATTGCCGGCATATGCAGTTTCTAGCGTTGCACCAGTAATTTCAACATTGTTATTTCCATTTACAAGTTCAAGTCCGCCAAATGTCACACTATAATAACCATTTTCATCTTCATTTACGGTAACGTTACCTAACTTAGACAACTCGTCAATCAATAAGTCTCGTTGGTCACGCAAATCATTGGCATTGTCTTTCAAACCTTCAATGCGCATGATCTCATAGTTAAGCTGTGCGACCTGGGCTGTAAGCGTGTTGATATGCTCAGCATTTACATTTAAGCCCCGAGTCAAGTCTTCCTGCATATCAGTTAGTTTCTTGCTGGTTTCGTTAAAAGCATCCGCTAAAGCTAATGCGTTTTCTCGAACGATTTTTCGGGAAGTCACATTTTCAGGATCTTTACTAAATTCAGACCAAGCTTTCCAAAAGTTATCGATAACCGTAGTTAGGCCAGATTCAGAAGGTTCATTAAATATTGTTTCCAATTTAGCCAATGTCTCAGCTTGAATCTCCCAATCCCCTAGTGATCGATTGGCATTCCAGTATTGCTCATCCAAGAATCGATCCCGAACCCGTTTAATATAACTAACTTCTACACCCGTACCGAGTTGCCCAGGCGCAACCGATTTAAACAACCCTGGCATTTCTAAAGGTCTAGAAGCAACCATACCTACAACTTGACGGGAATATCCTTGAGTGCTGGCATTCGCAATATTGTGACCGGCTGTATTCATACCAGCCATTTGAGTAAACAAGCTACGTTTTGCAGTTTCTATTCCATGAAAAGTAGATGGCATGTTTCCCCTCCTCGTTTAAAGCGTACCTAACCTATATAAATTTAAGCCTTTGCGTCGAAAAAATTATTCTTCGTGGGCTTAAGAGGTGCATTAGTTGGGTTCTGATATATTAAGTCGTCATCCACACCGACTAGTAAATTTAATGAAAAGTCTATAAAACTTAGAGATTGCTCAAGCAATTGTTGAGTGATTTGATTTTGTGTTTTTAATTCAGAGGCATTGTTTAACAATTGATCACGTATTTCCAGCAATTCAGCCTTCTCATCCGGATCAAAGACTAAGCGTGAAAGCTCAGAAACCGTTAGATTTAACTGAGATTTTATCCCTTTTTCTTTCAGATAGGCATTCATTGCTTCAACTCTTTGGTCCTCAGCCTCGTTTATCTGATTTAATACTCGCGTTTCCTCTGACATGCACTTTACTAATTCACTAGTGTTGTTATCAATAATTGCGCGCTGTTTATCTCTGCATACCGAAAGCATTCTCAGATATAAGTCATTCATTTTTTTTAGGGCAGAAATAATTCGTTTTACGCTCACCGTTATTCTCCTGACTTAAGATAGGATTTAAAATACGGCAATAACTTCTCGACAATCTTCTCGTTTTCCACATGATAATTGCCTGTCGAGACCGCTTCTTTTAATTTTTCAATCCGTTCAGCCCGCGCAGGGTCATTTACACGATTTTGTGCATCCAGCATCTCTTTGGCTTCGGTAGAAATTGAAATCTGATCTTGGGATTGCTTCTTTTTATTCAAATGAAGATCACGTAGTTCCTGATTACGCTGATAAGGATTTATCCCAACTACACGTCCAATATCATTTACTTTCATCTTGATTCACCATCCTTGTCAATAAACCATCGTTAATGACCATCAAAAAAGCCGATAATCTTTACTAAGTTTATCGGCGTTGGTTTAGGCTTTTTTAATAGCGAACGATTGGAGCTTAAAGAATATTAAGCCAAAGAATCAGGGTTTTAGTCATTAAGGACTACGGAATTTGTCGATTGCATTGTAAGCCCCACTGCCGCGCTTATCGCCAAATTCCTGGCCATTCTGAGAGTCCTCTCTAGCTGCTGCAGCAAAACCACGTACAAGACGAGTGCGGCAAGAATCACACATATTTCCATCCCGAATTAATACACCACATACCTCGCAGGGATACATCATGTTCGGGTTATTTGCAACGGAAATGCGACCTTCTTTTATGAATTTAGTGATTTGACGAATAGAAACACCAGTTGCTTCATGAACTTCCTGGATTGTGGCCATTTTCTCTTCACGCAAATATTTCAGGCATTTTTCGTACTCTTCTTCAATTTCCTTGATACAAGAAGGACAAATATCTCTGAAATTATTGGCAAACAATCTCCCGCAGCGCGGACAATTCTCTAGATTGATCCCCATATGCTTCGACGTCCTTTCAAGAATCGCTTCGTTTGATGCTAGATTACCTCATTTATGGGGGGTTCGTCTATACATTTGATGAGAAGAATTAGGAAGTTTACATTTTCTAGGATCGAGCCCAAGTCAAACAATAAACTTCGGCGCGGCGACCTATGCGTCCACAAAGCTCATGAAGTACGCGGGAGCAAGCCTCAAGCGTGCTTCCTGTTGTATAGACGTCATCGACCAATAATATACGTACCGGCTCGGGCGACCGATCCGAAAGGATTTGGAAAAAAGGATCTGGCTTTGTATCATCATAAAAATGGGGTTTCCTCATGGAGACCTGCGGGTTGGCACACACGTCCCCTCCAATCACCCAACCCTGAGGCGCCGCCCAATAGGGGGATTTGGTGCGATTCAACTTCACTTCGTTTATCGCTGTTAATAGTTTGTCTGCGGCAAGCGCAGACGGGCGGAAAACATCATGCAGATCATGGAGACGCTCCCAGCGGGTTTTGAAGCTTTGTTTCTCAGTATGGCGGGAACGTTCCAGCAAATGCAGTAGAGGAATTCGGCCAGCAGTCGCAGCACCATAGGCCAGACGGGCGGCTTGATTGAATCCCCGTTCCTGCATGCGTTCGCTGCTGACTGGAACGGCGGTGACTGCATGGAAACGAAAAGAAGTTTCGCCGATTTTATTTTTGCTTATGACACCTGTTTCTTCTAGCTCCTTCACCATTTGCCGATAAGCCACCCCCGTCATCCGAGCTAGAATCGTGCCATAGGTTTCATTTCCACGGTATTTATATTGAGCAAGCCACTCGCGCATCATCGGGTTATAGGTAACAGCACTTCGATTCATCACGAAGCTACGGGGAGCTTGCCCCTTCCGGGTGCAATCCGGGCACCCCATCGACCGACCACAAATTTGGCAGCGCGGGCTTTTGATCCAAGGGATCGAGAGATAGCAGGATAAGCATATTTCCGGATAGCCCCGCACTCGCTCGGATATTGTCTTGCCGCACGTTAAGCAAGGAATGGAGGGAGGTGCCAACAATTGATGTAAAGGTGTTAATAACCCATTCCAGGAAAAGCTTTTCTCCTCACTAAAGCAATAAGTGCTGGAGGACACAGGGTTTGACAAGAAATCATCCGCAGAACAGATCTCGGTTGCCGCTTGTGCTCCTATTCCCGCTGAAGTAGACCGCCCAGACCTAATTCGAGCATAGGTATTCTCGTCGAAATGCCCTGAAAACAATCTGCCGACGGATTGTCCTTGGGAATTTGGCTTAGGATATCGGAACTTGACCGCCCCACGCCGATTTCGGTTTCGCGTGCTTGAACCGTCATTCGCAACGCTCTGGGATGACTTCATCATATTATTGAACCTCCTTTACCTTTATAAAGCCGTTTTTGTAAGCAGCCGCGTTCATCATTCGGATTTGCCGAATCGCGTCACGTTGTGACTTGGTCCACGCCGGTGCGGCAAACACAACCTTTCCTTTCGGATCGTCCTTGGAGCGGCCAGCTCTCCCTGCCATTTGGACCAAAGAGGCTTCATCAAACAAATCGCTGTCCGCATCCACTATGTATACATCGCTTTTAGGTACGGTAACGCCGCGCTCTAGTATCGTAGTCGTCACCAGCATGCGAATTCGTCCTTCCCGGAAGGCGAGCACTTTCTCGCTCCGGTCCGGATCTATGGAAGAGGTCCCCTCAATGGGGAGCCCAGGAAAATAAGTGCGTAAAAGTTCGGTAAAAGCCGCAATCTGGCGAATTCGGGTGACGAAGAGAAAAATTTGTGCCCCACGTTGAACGGAATGGCGCAGTAAGTGAAGTAAAGCAGGGGGCAAAACGCGGCGGCGGAGACAAGCCTCCACGCTCGCCATAGTAATTCTCTCAGGAACCGGTAACGGATAGCCGTGATATCTTGCCGGCACTTTAGCATGCGGCAGCCGGCCCGCCCGAATCTCTCTTCGCATTCGCGCAGGCGGCGTTGCTGACAGGAATATAAAGCGGCCTTCCGGTTTGCAAGCGGCCTCCGCCGCAAAATTTAACATTGGGTCATTGTGATAAGGGAATGCATCCAGCTCGTCGATCACGACCAAATCAAACGCCTGGTAAAACCGCAGCAGCTGATGGGTTGTAGCCAGTATTAACCGCGCTTCTTCCCATCGCTGCGGGCTTCCTCCATATAAGACTGCCATCGGCTCCTCCGGAAAAGCCTTCGCCACCCGTGGGGCCAACTCCAGCACGACATCACGGCGCGGCGTCGCCACCAGCACCCGGCCGCCGCTATCCAATGCATAGCGCAGCAGCGGGAAGATCATTTCGGTTTTGCCGGCGCCGGTTACGGCCCAGAGGAGGAAGCGCGGCGGTCGTGGCTCGGTTTCTATCTGGCGCGAGAGGGAGCGCCGCAAGACCAGGGAGAGAGCCGGCCTTCCGTGAGCCGTTGCTGCCCCTGGC
>NZ_JAWDJI010000189.1:0-10670 GCF_032465655.1 Paenibacillus sp. 3LSP
GCTCCAACTTGCGGCCGATGCCCCGCTCGATCAGACGCAGCGCCTCCATATCCTTCGGCGCTGCGAAGGTCACGGCCACGCCCTTCTCCCCGGCGCGGCCGGTCCGCCCGATGCGGTGGATGTAGCTGTCCACATCGTGCGGAATGTCGTAATTGAAGACGTGGGTGACCCCTTCCACGTCGATGCCGCGCGCGGCAACGTCCGTCGCGACCAGCAGCTCCAGCTTCGCGCTGCGGAACGCGCGCATGACCTGCTCGCGCTTCGCCTGCGACAGATCGCCGTGCAGCTCGTCCGACTGGAAGCCCGCGGCTTGCAATGCTTCATTCAACGTACTCGCCCGGCGCTTCGTGCGGCAGAAGATCACGGCCAGATACGGACGCTGGCTGCGGATCGATTCGATCAGCGCGCTCTGCTTGGTGCGGTCCGTGCATTCCACCAGGATCTGTCGGATGCTGTCCAGCGTCACGCGCGAGGTTTCGGCGATCTGGATGTCGCGCGGCTTGTCCATATACGTTTTCGCCAAGCGCTTCACATTGCCCGGCATCGTTGCCGAGAACAACATCGTTTGGCGGCTGCGCGGCACGAGCGACAGAATCTCCTCCACCTCCGCCAGGAAGCCCATATGCAGCATTTGATCCGCTTCATCGAGCACCAAGTAGCGAACGGCTCCCAGCGTCAGCGAGCCCCGCCGCAAATGATCCAGCAGCCGGCCCGGCGTGCCGATGACCAGCTGCGCGCCGTTCTTCAGCTTGCGCAGCTGCCGCTCCACGTCCTGACCGCCGTAAGCAGCCAGGACGGAGAGACCTTCAATGGCCTCCGCAAGCTTGCGAGCCTCCGCCGTAATTTGAATCGCCAGCTCCCGCGTCGGGGTAATGATCAGCGCCTGCGCCTCAGGACGTTCCGGGCGAATCTTTTCCAAAATCGGCAGCAGAAACGCCAGCGTCTTGCCTGTACCGGTCTGCGCCTGCACGATTGCGTCCTCGCCCGATTGCAGCACAGGGATCGCTGCCGCCTGCACCGGCGTTGGGTTCACGATACCTTGTCCCTGCAGCTTGCGGACCAGGAGGGGCGATACATTTAAACTTTCAAAAGTTGTCAACAGGTTTCACCTCATCTTCTTCAGCTTCCCTATTGTAACACATCCTCAAAACCTGCCCGAGCGGAAGATGGAGTAAAGCAGCCACAGGAACATCAGCGTCGCGACCACAAAGCCGATTTCGATGGCTGGAATGTTCCAAAGTAAAGTCGGCATCCGCGCAAGGGAAGAGCCGATGATGAGGCCTACCATAATGATGCTGAAAGCGAGCAATACGATGCTAAACGACAAACGGTTGCTGATTTGGTCCAGCTTACGAAGCAGCTGCTCCATCTCCGGAACGTTCATGTCCATCTTCAGCTTGCCGCGAGCTAGCGCGCTCGACAGTTTGCGGACCTGCTGCGGAAGATCCACGATCGAATCCGTCAGCTCGGCAGCTTCGTCAATCAGCTTCTTGCCAATTCGTCGCGCGGCATATTTTTCACGCATCAGCTTGCGTCCAAAGGGCTCCGCTAAATCCAAAATGCGGAGGTCCGGATCGAGTGCCAGCGCCACCCCTTCAACAGTGAGCAGCGCTTTGCCTAACAGCAAAAGGTCAGCGGGCAACACGACTTGATGCTTCTGGGCCGTTGCAAATAGATCCTGTAATGCCTGACCGATTTGGATTTCCGCAAACGGGATATCGTAGTACCGTTCACGCAGCCGATCCAGATCCATGCGCAGTCCGGTCGTATCCGCATCGTCTCCGATGAGGCCCATGCGCAGGATCGCTCGCACCATCCCCTCCGTACTGCGCCGCATTAAGGCGATCACCAGCGAGGACAGGTGATCTTTCATCTCCTGGCTGAGCCGCCCAATCATACCGAAGTCGATGAAGGCGAGCTCTCCTTTGTTCGTCACCAGCAGGTTGCCAGGATGGGGGTCTGCATGAAAAAATCCCCCCTCAAAAATTTGCTTCAGCAGCGCATTCACCAACCGCTCCGCTAACTCCTTACGGTTGTACCCCAGCGCATCAATCGCCAGCAAGCGGTTGAGGTGTTCCCCCTCTATGAATTCCATGGTTAACACGCGGGAGGTCGTGAGCGGCCAATGGACTTCCGGAATATAGATCCCCTCATCCGCCGTGAATTGCCGGCGAATTCGTTCCATATTCCGGCCTTCGAAGCCGTAATCCAGCTCCGCACGAATCGAGCGGGCGAATTCCTCAACCATTTGGGGGATTTGATATCGGGATACCCAGGACCAGCGTTTGTTCGCCAGCATCGTCAGATGCTGCAGGATGTCGAGATCCGTCTCGATGACCGGGGCGATGCCGGGCCGTTGGATTTTGATCGCAACCGGCTCCCCTGTAATCAAGCGGGCCCGGTGCACCTGGCCAATCGAAGCTGCCGCGAGCGGTGTCTCGTCGAAGCTCTGGAACAGTCCCGCCAACGGCTGGTCCAGCTCCGCCTCCAAAATAGCGCGAGCCTCCGCCGCTGGAAACGGCGCCACCTGGTCCTGGAGCTTGACGAGCTCTTGGATGATCGCCTCCGGCAGCAAATCCGAGCGCGTGCTGGCCAATTGGCCGACTTTCACGAAGGTCGGCCCCAGTTCCTCCAGCACGAACCGAATTCGCTCGGCCAAGGTCCGCGAACTCCGCTCGCTGGTGTGCCGCCGCCGCGAGGGCAAGCGGATCAGCCGAGCCAAACCGATCTCCTCGGCCAAATAGCCAAAGCCATGGCGCCCAAGCGCCATGGCGATTTCACGATAACGGCCGGTATGTCGAACGAAGCTGCTCATTGCTTTAAGGCTGCTGCAGCTCGGCGAGCTGAATTTCCAGCTCCGCTACCCGCCGTGTCAACTCCTCTACCTCTTTTGCCGTGGCCAAGCCCATGTTCTGCAACGCGGACCGAACCTGCTCGTTCACCAACTCCTTGAACTTGCTTTGTTCCTCGGAACCACGTTCAATCAGCTTCTCCACCAGCTGTTTCGATTCGGAAGGGGCCAGCTCTCCGCGTTTCACCAAATCATCGACGATACTTTCGACCTTCTCCTTACTCATGATCGTCAAACCCCAACCCAGCGAAATCGCTTTTTTCAGTAAATCGCTCATTGCCCATCATCCTTTCATTTTGAGGTTTGTAGTACCTATACCTATCATTACCCAATTTAAGCGCGTTGTTCATCCCCGCCGCTGGGAGTTGCAAAGAGCGGTTCGGCTTCCCCCGCATAATAGCGGGCTAACTCCACCATCATGCTGCCCATCCGTTCTTCCTTGGGGGCCAGCACCCGGGGCACCCCTGCCTCGTACAGTCCGGCTGCCGTCACTTTGCCCACTGCCACCGCGAGTACTGGACCTTTCAGCGCCTCCAGCAAAGCGTCAAGTTGTCCTTGGCGCGCTGCGTGCTCCATCAGAAAGCGCACCTGCGGTCCGCTTGTAAACGTCACTGCATCAATTTCTCCAGCCAAAATATCGCTTAACAACTTCTCTAACTCCGCTTCAGGAGGTGCAATATGCTTGTAGGGCAGCAACTGGCGGCAACTCGCCCCTTGCTCCTCTAACCACGCGACCAATCGGGGCGCTGGGTCGCCGTGCAGCTGCAACAGCACGCTCGCTCCGCGCAATTCATGTTGCGCTAACCCGCGAATAAGGCCCTCTGTGCTGCCGTCATCGTCGCGGACGATCGGGGTCAATCCCCGTTTTTTTAACGCATTCACCGTCTTGTAGCCCCGAGCGGCAATGTTCTCTTCTTGAAGGCGCTCCAGCAATTGATCGGCAACCCCCATCTCCTGAGCCATATCGAACAGCGCATCCAACCCCATGCCCGTCGTAAAAATCGACCAATCTGGCGGATGCTCCACCCAATCGACAATGCCGCTTCGTAACGCCTGATCGTCGAGCAACACGGTCCCCTGTGCCGGACGGTACAGCGGGATGCCTCCCATATTCTCTACCAGCTTGCCTAGTTCCTCTGCCCGACGGGGTCCAGTTAATGCAACTCTTTTCCCTTCCAGTCTCCGTGCCATCGTATACCTCCCAGGTTTATCCTATTAACTACCTTCAGCTTATACGACGGAGAAAGTGAAGTAAATTGCCATTTCGGCGATCGGCCGTTATCCTGCCTTCGGTTCCGGTTTATTTCCGCGTGGTCGCAGCATAACAAAGAACAGGATCGGAATGACAAGGTAGAAGGTAATGGCGATCAGCGGAAGCACGAAGTTAAAGTGAAACAGCTGCAGTGCATTTTTAAAGAACCAGATGGAGCAGGCAAAAGCCAATGCGCCAGCGGGAGCTGTCATAAGCCGACCCGACAGCTTGGGGACGACAATTTGCAAGGTGTAACACAGCACATAGAGATCGAACGCAATTTTGCTCAAGGCCATGGGGTACCAGAATCCCAGGAGTAGCAAATCGAAGCGGTCGATAAAATCAGTGATCTGAATTTGACGAATCAGCTCATAACCAGGATGAATCAATCTTTCAACCAAAGGAATCCCCAACACCATCTGCGATAACAGCAACAGTACCACCATCAAGGCAGTGCCTATGGCCAAGCCGACATAGCCTGAGATAGCCTTGTAGTATTTACCCGAAATCACGAGCGGAAGCACCAGAATTTCTGCCTGATAGGGGAAGACAAACCAGGCGCCCTCTGTAATCCCATACCAATTTATTGAAAAATAAGGTACCAGGTATGTCGGGTGTATATCTCGCAGTAATACCAAAACCACAAAAAACATGGAGGCGATAAAAATCGGTGCGTAAATTTCACTGAGTCCCAAAAAAGCCCGAATGCCCCCCTGACTGATGTAAACTGCCGTTGCGGTTACCATCAATCCGAGAATCGGGACCGGTGTCCGATTAAGCAACACCGTATTGGTAAAATCCGAGATAATTCGGATATCTCTTGCGCAAATAAACAGGAGAAACAAGAGGTAGATGACCAGCAGAACTCTTCCAAAAATCGGAAACCTCCCAGCCAACGCCTGCAGCAAATTGCGGTCTGAGAATCGCTTCAGCGTCGTGGCGACCAACCACAACGACAGAAGACAAATCAGCCCGCTGATGATATAGCTGATAACAGCGTGCTGGTGAGCCGCTTGAGTCGCTAACGTGTACGTGTGCAGATACGAAATCGATCCGATGTACAGGACACCAAGCAGAGTGATTTGCCGTTTGGTTATTTTCATGACAGGCACACTCCTCCATATTCGGTAGGGTATCAATGATGATGATCAAAGGGGACCAACGACTGTAACACCCGTCCCAGCCACTCTGTGGGATAGAACACTTGAGAGGACCAGGTCACATAGATCAGAATTCCGAAAGCAACGACCATCACTGAACCAAACGCCCATCGGCTCAGTACTCCTCCTTCCCGAAGTGACCCCCAGTCCCGCCAGCAGCTGAAAACAATCAATAGCAGCAATCCTATGTAGGAACTAATCATTCTTAAGCAGCCCCTCCTTAATCCCTAACGAGTCGATTAATTCGCCGCTATTCTCCAGATGAACCTTTGTACGGACGCGAACCTCGACCTCCGGCAGCAGATCACGCCAGCGATACTTAATTTTGTTCCATTCCTCAGGGTACTTTCTGATCAGAGCGGTGCTAAATCCATAAATATCTGCTCGGTGCTTTTGAAACGTTTCTTGAATCACAGCCTGGATCTCCTTATCCAGTAACGCATTGGCATGCTTCTCCAGCGAGATCATCATCGTATGTTCGAAACTTTGCCGGGTCGTATTTTCCAAGATTAATCCGGTCGCCTCGATCTCCAAGTCGAAGGAGATGCGCTCTTCCTTCAGATGAGGCTGAACTTTCCTATGGATTTGGTTTAATACGATCGTCGCCGATTCTTGGGGTTGATGTTCGCCTAGCACTACCGTGATTTTAGGATTCAAAGCTTGCCCCATCGCGATCAGCGCCATGGGCATTTGCTTATCGGTCAAATAACCTGAGAGCTTGTCACCATGAAAAACACCTAATCCATCCAATTTAACTAAGCTTTGCCCATTCGCGACCTTTTCGGGAACACTGAGTGTTGTCACCATGACTGGAAGTGCAATATCACTTCCTTCGGTTAGCAGGGCATTGGCCAGGCTTTGGATGGAGATCGGCTCTTGCATCGACGACTTGGCCAACTCGCGAATCATTTCCGAAGGGGATTGCTCAATCGGGGCATCAATATCCAACAATTTATACCCTGGCCCTCGGCTAAGTACAATGTAAGTCGTTAGCCGATTTTGCGGAAACCGAGCCCAGATGTCAATCGACTCGGATATTCCCGCTTTGGCGAACTCTTCCCCAATAATCGTGACCCTTCGGTGTGAGAAGTTGATCACCCGCGACAAACTGTCTTGTACCTTTTTGTTGGCCTGATATGCCGTAGGCGCTGTTTGGGAAACCAGCAGGTAAGTTTTGTTCCCGGACGTACCGCCGCCGCCCCCTTGGCTGCCTGCGCCCCCAAGCGAGCTTGGCAAAGCGATTTGTGTAGTTGACCGAATTTGTCCCTGATCCATATCCGTCGCAGATGCCAAAACAAAGGCGACATCATTCACTTCAATGCGATCCCAGCAGCCCGTCAGCAGGCAGGGAAGCAAGACGAACACGCTAATCGTTCGAACTAGGGCTAGAATTGCTTTCACGAACGTCACCATCCTTCATTGGAATCACTCCCCAATGGACGGGATTTTCCGATTCGACGAACGTTCCCTCGGGTTGCGTCCGAAGGCCGGTTCTTCATCTTCCAGATCGGCACCCTGCTGAAAATATCCTTCATATCTCTTGGTTCATATGGGGCTACCCCCTTCATGTAAGGCACGCCAAACGATTTTAACTGCGTCAGGTGAACGACGATCCAAATGGCGCCGATGACGATGCCAAATAATCCGAAGGCGCTGGCCAGCAGCATAATCGGAAAACGCAGCATCCGAACCGTCACCGCAAGACTAAAACGTGGAATCGTAAAAGAGGCGATCCCGGTCAGTGAAACGACGATAACCATCGGCGCGGACACAATACCGGCCTGGACGGCAGCTTGCCCAATGACCAGCGCCCCCAGAATGCTGACCGCCTGCCCAACCGTTTTGGGCAGGCGAATGCCGGCCTCCCGCAGCGCTTCAAAAGAAATTTCCATAATAAACGCCTCCACCAAAGCGGGGAATGGAATGGCTTCCCGGGAGGCAGCGATACTTAAGATTAAAGTCGAAGGCAGCATATCCTGATGGAATGTCGTGACCGCGATGTACAAGCTGGGCAGAAACAGGGCCAGAAACAAGAAAAAAATCCGAATCCAGCGAATCATATTACTGATGAAAAAGCGTTCGTAATAATCCTCGCTGGCCTGCAGAAGCTGCCACAACGTCACAGGAGCGATCAACACAAACGGCGTGCCGTCCACAAAGATGGCGATCCTTCCCTCCAACAGCTGCGCTGCAACGGAGTCTGGCCGTTCAGAATATTGCATCTGCGGAAACGGGGACGAAGGATTATCCTCAATCCATTCCTCGATGTATCCAGATTCCAGAATCCCATCGATATCGATGCTTTCGAGGCGGTCTTTTACGTCGGCAATCAGCGAAACCTCGGCTACGCCCTCGAGATAGGCAATCGCGACGTCCGTCTTGGTCATCGTACCGATCACCATGTCGATTAGCTTCAGCTTCTCCGATTTGATTTTGAATCGGATCAAGGCGGTGTTAATCCGCAGCGACTCCGTGAAGCCTTCACGCGGACCGCGGATCACCGCTTCGGTCTGCGGCTCCTGAACGCTCCGCCGCGAGCCGCCCTTGACGCTGAACAGCAACACCTCGTTCATACCCTCAACGAAAATAGCCACGTTTGCTGTTAATACTCCATTTATCACCGTTGGCCAGTCGGTAGCAGCCTCTGCTTGGCTTAGTGATATTCTCGTAAGCGATAATGGATAGATGTCCCCATTCGCGTTCGGGTACTTGGCTAGTCCCTCGATCAATGGACGAAGGATATGCTGCTGAACGTCCTCAACTTTAGCGATCCCTTCAATGTATACCAACAAACCGCGGATATCTTCGGTGAGTTGAAGCTCGCGGTAGATGACGTCGGAACAGTCCTGGAATACGTTTTTTACTTGCTTGATATTTTCCGTTAAATCTCGGCTAATTCGATTCTCTTGTTTTCGTTCCTTGGTCTTCATGGGAACAACTCCTTGCTGGTCCGCCGATTCATGGTGATATGATGTAGAATGTACCATTTTGGAAAATGTATGTAGACAAAAAAAGCCCTCCGGACCAATACCGGAGAGCAATGTAGCTGATGAATCAGATTTTACGATCCATCTGGAACTTGTCCACTTTGGCTTTTAATTGTTCAGCAATTTGAGCTAGCTGGGCAGCAGAAGAGGTAATTTCCTCAACGGAAGCAAGCTGCTCCTCCGCAGCGGCGGAAATTGTTTGGGTTTTGCTGGCGAGTTCCTGGGATATCTGACGATCCCCTTGAATGGCATCTTTGGCAAATGCCGTACCGGAAGCCACCTCTTTAACACTTGTAACGAGGCCTTCCATCTTGTCTGCAGCACTGCGAACCGCTTTGCGAATCCGCGAGAACGAGCGGCCCGAGGTATCAACAGCGAGAATTCCTTCATGAACGCCCTGCTTGGCCTCCTCCATGGAGACGACCGCGCGTTCGACTTCCGCCTGCACGCTGCTGATCAGCTCCGCGATTTGCTTGGCCGATTGCTCGGAACCTTCCGCCAGCTTGCGCACCTCTGAAGCCACCACGGCAAACCCGCGGCCTTCCTCACCAGCCCGCGCCGCTTCGATTGAAGCGTTTAGCGCCAGCAGGTTCGTCTGCTGGGCAATACCTGTAATCACTTCGATAATCCCGCCGATATTGGCCGTATGCTCGCCTAACGTTTGGATGACCTCACCCAATTCATCGACGGTTTGCTGAATTCGTTCCATCTTCTCCACAACGCTCAGCACGGAGGTGTTCCCTTCCTCTGCTGCGGCAGTCGTCTTCTCCATCGTCTCCGTAAGGTTAACGATTTGCTCCGACATTTGGCTCGCCTGACGGGACATCTCTCCCATATTTTGGGCACCGGCTTCCAACTCAAACAACTGCCGTTCGCTGCCGGCTGCAATCTCCTGAAGGGCACCATTAACTTGTCCAATCGTGTCCGCCGTTTGCTTCGCACCGGTAGACAGTCGTTCGGACGTGGTCACGACTTGGTTCGTTATATCGCGGATGCTGGTGATGATCCCCCGAAGATGGTCGACCATCCGTTGATACTGGTTCGCCATAGCGCCAATCTCATCCGTCCGGTTTAAATAGTCCAAGCGCCGGGTCAAATCCCCTTCACTAATCCGCTTGGCTGTTTCCGTCAAACGTTCCAGCGGGACAGCAATCATGCGGATGAGTACGATGGTTGCTACGACCGCAAGCACAATAGAGATGCCCGTAATGAGATACCAGGTTGATCCGACCTCGCCGTTGATAACCAGCGCTAGAATGCAAGGAACCACTGCCAACAGAATGGGTATCAATAATAGTGCTAACCTAACGCGTTTTTGCATTCATGACCTTCCTTTTCTTACATAATAAATACTAGATTATACTCGTTGAACCATGTCTTGAATATAGATGCAAAAAAAGCAAAATATATTCTGACAGCTGCTGCCCGTTGCTCACCGTGTTTTGCCGACTGTCTGCTCCCCGCCCAAATGCCTCAATCCCCCATGATCTCTGTTAACTCACCGCCCCGTATGGTCTTTCGCGCACTTCTTTTTATGATTATCCCTTTCGTTCAGAAATAGAGAGATCGAGTTTTTCAACGTCTCTTTCAACGTCTTTTTCCACATCTCTGTTCGAATCTATTTCCGCACCTCTTTTACACGATTATCCCCTTTATTCAGAACTGTGGAGATTTGGATAGGGATTTCTGGGATTTCTGGGATTTGTGGGATTTCTGGATCTTCTGGATCTTCTGGATCTTCTGGAGCTTCTGGAGCTTCTGGAGCTTCTGGAGCTTCTAGATCTCTAAATTTTCTTGAACTTCTAAGTTTCTAAACCTCCTGATTCTCTTAGTTTTTTTGTTTTCTGCTTCTTTTGCCACCTCTTTGCACCATTATCCCTTTTGTTCAGTCTAGAGGAACTCAATAGACGGCGTTGTAGGTTACTGGAATCTGATCATTTCTATTATTTATGGAATTTTTTTCTTGATATCAGAACTCGTGTTTGGTATAATGTAGAAAAGAGAACATATGTACGTATCCTTTAGGTTTAGGAAAATGAAATTGGAGGGATCGGACATGGAGTTTGGTATGAATACGGAGCTGTTTCAAACTGTCAGCAGCCGCTTTCAAAGCGAGGCAGATTGCATAGAGGCGATTATTGCGATGAAGTGGCCAAATGGCTTCGTTTGCCCGCGTTGCGCTTATACCGAGTACACTCGTCTATCCTCTCGTCGTCTACCTTTGTTTGAATGTGGAAAATGCGGCTATCAAGCTTCTCCTTTGGTCGGTACGATTTTTGAAAGAACGCATCTGCCCCTGGTGAAGTGGTTTCGTGCCCTCGAGTTGTTCCTGCTTCCCGATGGCATCTCAGCGCTGCGGTTGAGCCAGGTCATTGAAGTGACCTACAAGACCGCCTGGCTCATGCTGCACAAAATCCGTC
>NZ_JAWDJI010000190.1:0-4958 GCF_032465655.1 Paenibacillus sp. 3LSP
TTACCAAGGGAGAAGCTCTTTTTCTATATCCGCTTTTTCCAATTCCTACACCCACAGAGATTTTACACTATCTCGAAAATATTACTTTAATAGTTATTCGCTATTATTCTATTTAATCTCTGTAGAACAATATTTTAGTAGAAAAAAGTTTAATCCGGATTAGCGTTTTTAAACTTAAGAACATGCTTAACAAAAAGCTTATGTCACTCAAGGATGTGCGGACATAAGCTTTTTGTGCTGCTCCCCAAAATGTAAACGTTGACATTCGCCGAATAACCGATTATTGTGATGAAAACGAAGTAAAATGTTTGTAATAAAACAATACTTTACTATCACTTTAGGACGATATCTCGTACTTAGGAGGGAGAACGATGGAGAATCAAACGTTTGTAAATCCAATCCTGTTAAACGGTGCGGACCCTTGGGTCGTTCGGCATCCCGCTGGAAGCTACTACATGATGGTGACCCTGGGCGACCGCATCGCCCTTTGGCACAGTCCAACCTTGAGCGGACTTGGCCATGTCCAGCCGAAGACCGTGTGGACGCCTGAGCCCAACGGCCCTTATTCCTACAACCTGTGGGCGCCGGAACTGCACTTCATCAATGGGCGCTGGTACATCTACTATACGGCGAACGACGGCGGCGGGGACGACACGCGACGCATTTGTGTGCTTGAATTGGCGGGCGATGATCCGATGAACGACGAGTGGCAGTTTAAAGCTGTGGTGAACACGGAGTTTGCAGGGTTGGACGGAACCGTCATTCAACATCAGGGGGAATTGTATTTCTTTTATTCTGGGTATGGCCATTTCCCGGATTACGGCTCAGCGATTTACGCGGCTCGAATGGCCAATCCTTGGACATTAACCGGTCTGAACGTATTGATTACTGCTCCGACGGAGCCATGGGAGAGGCAAGGCGGGATGGCGATTAACGAGGGCCCGATCTTGTTGCGGCGCAACGGCTGGATCTTCCTTGTCTTCTCGGCCAGCGCGACGTGGTCGGACGATTACTGTCTCGGCATGGCGCGGATCCCGGAGACCGCAGATCTGCTGGATGCGAAGTCCTGGATCAAGGAAGAAGGCCCGGTCTTTGCCAAAAATCCTTCCGCTGGAGTGTATGCGCCGGGACATAACAGCTTTACCGTATCTCCCGACGGCTCCGAGGATTGGATCGTCTACCATGCCTATGATTACTCGGAAGCAGAGCGGCCTCGCTCCGCTGGATCTCCCCGCAGCACAAGACTCCAAAAATTTGGTTGGCAAGCCAACGGGATGCCGGATTTTGGGGTTCCTGTCGGCACGGGCATGCCCATTCCGCGGCCTGCCGGAGAATAAAGGGCGCGATATTAATTACAGTTTTTTTGAAACTAACAGTTTATTTTGAAACATCAAGTTATTTTATTAAAAAAATCGTGATCTTCTTAAATGAAAGCGTTGACATCCCATCAAGCGCGGATTATAATCAACGCAAAGATACAAAATTATTGTAATAAAACAATAATATAATTTTTGGATGAGAGATTTGATGACAGAGGGGGTTGAACCAATCCGAAAAGGGCGATGAGTGCAAGCGGAACTATCGGGGGTTGTTGCTTTTGAAATCATTAATCGGGAGGTTCATATGAATAACAAGTCCAAACGTATTTTAAGTTTTCTGTTTGTTTTTATTCTTGCAGTCTCCATGATTACAGCTTGCAGCGGCGGCAGTTCAAACAAGGCGGACAACAGCAATAACACCAGCGAGAATACGGCGGAAGAACAACAGAAGGTTGAAACCACGTTTACCGACATCAGTCAGGATATTCGCGGGAACACATCGCCAACTCCAGAGCAAATTAATGAAGTGAATACGACGCTGAATGATACGTATTTGGGTGATATTTTTGATGAGAAAATTCCAAACGACTACTCCGCTTACCCCTTCAAGGAAGAAGTGACGCTGGATGTCTGGATGCCGGCGAATCGCAACATCCCGGATATGAACAACCACGCGATCCAGAAGCAAGTGGAGAAGCTGACGGGGATTAAAGTCAACTTCATCACTCCGCCGGTAGGGCAGGAAGCAGACGCCTTTACCTTGATGATGTCCTCCGGAGATTTACCGGACATTATCATCGAGCCTGGCCGGTACCCTGGAGGCTTCGAGGCGGGCGTGAACGATGGGGCGTATTTGGATCTGACCGATTTGATGGACAAATATGCTCCGAACTATACGGCTTGGCGCAACTCCGATGAGACGAGAAGAAAAACGACGGTCACCGACAGCGGCAAACTGCTTGGCTTCTACGGCATTGCTCCTTACTCGGAGTGGATGTGGTTCGGGATGCTGATCAAGCAAGAGGCGCTCGATAAGACGGGGCTTCCAATACCGGAAACGATTGACGAATGGCATACCTTCCTGACCAAAGCGAAGGAAGTGGGATACAGCGAGCCGCTGAACTACGGATCCAACTATGGTCAAATCTTTACCGGGATCTTAAACGGAGCGTATGGCGTATGGGATTGGACCTTCCTGGACAGCAACGGCAAAGTCGCCTGGGGTCCGGCGCAACCCAAGGCCAAGGAATACCTCGCCATGATGCAGCAATGGAACAAAGAAGGGCTGCTCAACAAAGACTGGGCGACAGCGGACTTCAACCAAAGAATGGCCAGCGCCATTTCCGACAAAACCGCAGTCATGATGGACTCGCCGGACACGATGTGGAGCTACTGGAAGGAACAAAATGATATCGATTTTGTGGGAGCGCTGAACCCTGTGCTGAACAAGGGCGATAAATCTGCAACCACGTACAAGAACTTTAAACGGACAGGTACGGAAGCTGCCATCACGACCCAATGTGATAACGTTGAAGCGGCCATGGCTTGGTTGGATTTCGCCTACACCAAGAAAGGCTGGGAAATCTATAACTACGGCGAATACGGCACGGTGCACCTGATTGATGAGAACGGCAAGCCTTATTATCCGGAAAACAGCTTCATGTACAACGACCCGGATGGACAGCCGGTAGCGGTAGCGCTTGATAAATATCGCAGACATATCTGGCCGGACATTCGCGACGAGCATAACTCCAACCCGCTGATCGTAGCGAAAGGCAGCTATTCCGGCGAAATTCGGAAATATTGGACCGAGAACATGGATACGAGCGCGGCGATGCCTCCGATTTCGTTTACGAAGGAGGAAGCTTCACGGGAGGCCGAGCTGGGGAACCAGTTGTCTACGCTCCGGGGTGAATATTTTGCCAAAATCATTAAAGGCGAGTTGCCGGTAGATGCGTACGACAAGTTCTTGGAAGAAGCGAAGAAGATGGGGCTGGACGAATTCCTGAGCATTCATCAGGCGGCATTGGATCGTTACAACAGCAGATAATCGCCGTTTGGCCTAAAGATTAAGCAGGTAATAACGAGGGTGACCGGGCTGGTTAAAGCTTGGGCCCCTCGTTATTGTTTCAGAGAATTCGGAATAAGAAGAGTAGGTGATGCGTTCATGGAGATCGTCCGTAAATCAAGGAAACTCGCTCCTTCCTCAGAGGCTCCGAAACCAAACCGAACCCGAATCCGGATCAAAAAAGATCTGCGAAAGAACTGGTTTGTGTATTTGCTTGCCATTCCAGTGGTCGCTTGGTTCCTGGTTTTTTGTTACGGTCCGATGTGGGGAGTGCTTATCGCATTTAAGGATTATAAGCCGTTGCTGGGGTTTGCTCAGAGCGATTGGGTAGGGTTAAAGCATTTTATCGATTTTTTTCAGGGGCCGTACTTCTGGAGGGTGACCAAGAATACGCTTCTCCTTAATGTGTGGGGGATCGTGTTCGGATTTACGGCACCGATCATTTTGGCGTTATTGCTGAATGAGATTCGAGACGGAAAGTTCAAGAAAACCGTTCAAACGATTACGTACATGCCCCATTTTATCTCCTTGGTGGTCGTGTGCGGGATCATTCATATCTTTACGGCGGATGAAGGCATTGTTACCCAAGTGTTGCAATGGATCACAGGGAAGGATTATACCTCGCTGCTGGGATACTCCGGCTTTTTTAGGCCGATCTATACATTTTCCGGGATATGGCAGAACATCGGGTGGGACAGCATTATTTATCTAGCTGCGATGAGTTCGATCGATCCGGCGTTGTATGAGGCGGCTGAAATTGACGGGATTGGTCGAGTTAAAAAGATGTGGTACATTACGCTGCCGCAAATTACGCCGATTATCGTGATTCTGTTTATTTTTGCGGTTGGCGGATTGATGGCGTCCGGATACGAAAAAATTATTTTGCTCTACAACCCGCTTATTTACGATACGGCAGACGTCATCGCCTCTTATGTCTATCGCAGGGGCTTACGCGAAGCCAGTCTCAGCTTCTCCACCGCGGTTGGCTTGTTTAGCGCCGTGATCAACTTTGCGTTGCTGTGGGTAACGAACCGAATCGCCCGGCGCACTTCGGAAGTGAGCTTATGGTAGAAAGGGGGATGACCATGTCCAGTCGGAAAAAGCTGAGAAGACGAAAAAACTGGAAGCCGATGACGACCGGGGATCGCGTGTTTGAAGTCATGAACTACATTCTGCTCACCGCGATTACGTTAATTTGCTTCTATCCCTTGCTGCATATTTTGCTGGCCTCGGTCAGTAACCCGACGGCGCTGATGGCGCACAGCGGGCTGTTGCTGAAGCCGCTTGGATTTACGTTGGACGGATATAAGCTGGTCTTTAAAGACAACAGCCTGCTGGTTGGTTACAAAAATACGATCATCTACGTAGGTCTAGGTACGCTGGTGAATATGGTCATGACGATCATGGGCGCTTTTGTCCTGTCGAGAAAAGATCTCTATTTCAAAAACTTCATCATGATTCTGATTACGATCACGATGTTCTTTGGCGGCGGGTTGATTCCCTGGTTTCTGTTAATCCTGAATCCGTGAACTTGAACAAATAAATCCTGAGGCGGACACAGGAAAATGCAG
>NZ_JAWDJI010000191.1:0-1488 GCF_032465655.1 Paenibacillus sp. 3LSP
GCGCTGGGTGCGCCGCTGGCCGGGGCGCCGCTTGCAGGCGCCCCGGCCCAGCCGCGGTCCGCGCCGGCGGACCGCGCGCCCGTGGCCCGCTCCGCGCCGCCGCCGGACACCGGCGGACGGAGCGGGCTTTCCGCCGCCGCAGCCGCTTGGCCGGCGGCGGAGGCGCCCTCCTCCGCGCCTAGAGGCGGCGCGGGGAAGTGGAACTGCTCCTGGATCACGGAGCGGTTCGGGCCTTTCCCGATCGTCTGACGCACGACTTGCGGGATCAACACCTGCCCGGACAGCACCGCACGCACGCTGTTCTCTACGAAGCTGTTCAGCTCCGGTTCCTTGCTGAAACGCACCTCCAGCTTGGACGGATGTACGTTCACATCCACCAAGGACGGGTGCATCTCCAGCATGAGCACCACCAGTGGATAACGATTAATCGGCAACAGCGTATGATATGCACGCAAAATTGCCTGATGCAACCCTTTATTCCGGATATACCGACCGTTCACAATCGTGGACATGCCCGAGCGGCTGGACCGCGCCAAATCCGGTCGCCCAATATACCCGGTCACCCGGTAATCCAGATCCTCCGCTTCAATCGGCACCATACCTTTGGAGGCATTCACGCCATAGATGGCTGCAATGACCTGCAGCAGATCGCCGCCTCCCGGGCTTTGCAACAACGTATTACCGTTATGCCGCAACGTAAAAGCAATCTCAGGATGAGCCAAAGCCTGACGATACATCGTATCAGAGATATGACCCAGTTCGGTCTGGATCGTCTTCATATACTTCAGCCTTGCCGGTGTGTTGTAAAATAATTCCTTCACCACAATATCCGTTCCTTGCGGGGCAGCGATGTCCTCGTTAAGCTTTAACGAGCCGCCCTCGATTTCGATCACCCGCCCAAGCCCGGAATCGTCGCTCGAAGAGACAAGCCGAACCTTGGCGACCGCCGCGATACTGGGCAAGGCTTCACCGCGGAACCCGAGACTGCGAATCTGGAACAGGTCGCGTCCGGAAGTGATTTTACTTGTCGCATGGCGATAAAACGCTGTTTCACAATCCTCCGGTTCAATCCCGGAGCCGTTGTCGGTTACGCGGATCAGCTGCAGCCCGCCCTCTTCGACAGCGACCTCGATCTTCGTAGCCCCTGCGTCAATCGCGTTCTCCACCAACTCCTTAACTACCGATGCCGGGCGCTCGACCACTTCCCCCGCGGCAATCTGGTTGGCGATATGCTCGTCCAATATTGCGATTTTTGCCATAGCTATTCCCTCCTTCCTTGTTTACCGCTCTTACGACATCTGGACATATCTATATGTAATTTCATATAGACTTCCGAAAGGAAATGACCAAATTACCGCCTATACTCGAAATTTCATCCATAATCCGGCGCAAGCCCCACTAGCCTTGCACCAAACCTGACATGAGAAATTACAAAAAATTGTTTGTAAAATATCCTAAATATGGTTGCTATTACTGGTATTCTTCTGG
>NZ_JAWDJI010000192.1:0-45504 GCF_032465655.1 Paenibacillus sp. 3LSP
GTTTGGGTTACCCAGAAACCTAAAAATTCTACTTGACATAGTACGCTGATATCTTAAAAAACAAAAAAACCGCCCATTGCATAAAGCCCAGCGCGGACGGTTTCATTCATAATTAATTTGTTGCCACAACGGTGTTGATCGATGCGAACGCATGCGGACCAAAGCCTTCCGATGCCTCGCCAACCGGTTGATTCAGCAGAAAGGCAAATCCCTGCCCGTCGATGTTCTTGACGATATACTGCTGGGTCAGCCCCTTGCCTTGGGCGATCAAGAACAGCTCCGCATCACGCATCGTTTCGTAGATCTGATCGCCGCTGCGCTGCTCCACGTTACCGATTTTCGACATCTCCCTCTTGGCTGCTTTGGCCAGTTCCTCGATGTTGTAATCGGCAGACAGCTTGGAAATGATCACATGATAATCCGGGTCGTAATTCATCATGAGCTTGTTGGTTTTGGCATCAAAGGAGAAGATGTCGAACATATAAAATGCGTAGCCGTCGCCCTTTTGCAAAGTGGCCGTTTTCGTCTCTTTCATGCCTTCCAGCTCAAGCTCAATCGATTTCTCCGCCGGCAGATCCGATGTTGCACCGGAGTCCGTAGCCTCTTTGGCAGGAGCCGTTTCCAGCTTCATTAAGACGAGTTGCTTCAGCGCAGCATCGCCTTCCACTGCCCGCTCCACATACTCGAATGACACCGGTGTGCCTTGCACCAGACTCTGAGCCGACGCGCTTATAGTTTCATCCATTTGAAAAGCCGTTGGCGTCCCCTCCACCTCAATCTCCGCAGAGTGGTTGTCAATCAAACCAACAAACGTTCCCGTCCCCTGCTTCGTTTCGGCTGCGACGTCATCGGGTGAGTTGTTGCCTGTCTCCGTCTGGTTCTCATTCGTTTCACCGCCAGCATTCATTCCAGGCTCAGCACTGTTCCCGGCACAAGCGGTCAACGAAATCACAAGCAGGATCATTCCCAGCCAGCCGGCGGTCTTCTTCCATCTATGTTTCTTTAAACTCATGTTTGTCATGATAAGCACCCCCACATACACAGACGGCTTAACTCTTTAAAAGGTTGCCATCGCAAGGCAATTTACGCGAACGCTTCGCAAAAGCGCAAAAAAGAGGCAGCCTCCTTAAGACGGAGAGCTTGCCTCTTCCTAATTCCTTACTGTTCCTCAACTTCTTTGCCCTCGCGAGCGGCCAATAAGAACAGGACGATCAGCACGAAGGCAACCAGCGCCATGAACGGAATCGTAATAAATCCGAGCCAGCCTTGCCCAAGATAATCGACGTTGCAAGGAACGCCAATTTTGCAGGGAAGCAGCTTGGCTAACGCCGGGATTTTTTGCTCGCTGTAATGATAAATGGAGATCATGCCGCCAATGATGCTGAGCGGGAGCACATACGGAATGATGTGCCGATCGTTCTTATACGCAGCAATCCCCAGCAAAATGACCTGCGGGTACATGAAGATCCGCTGGAACCAGCACAGCCGGCACGGCTCATAATGCAGCACTTCGCTTAGATACAAGCTGCCCGCCGTCGCGACCATCGCAACCAGCCAGGCGAGGTAGATGCCATAGTCCCTCAAAAACCCCCGCATCGTCCTCATTCCTCCTCTTTACTCCTTTTTCAACCTCGGTTGACTAGAAGGTCTTACTCTCCGGCCAGTTCGTTGTCGATGGTCTTCTTCAGCGTTTCATAATCGCCAAGGTTGCCGGCATACTCGATCCCATTGATGAAGAACGTCGGTGTGCTGTCTACACCCAGCTTGTCTCCTCGAGCCAAATGCGCTGACACCTCGTCCTGATACGTGGCCTCTGCGATATCTTTCTGCAACAGGTCGAAATCGATGGGTAACTCCAGCTCCTTAGCCAGGTTGACCAAAAATTCAGGCGAAGCCCAACCGCTGTTCTCCTCCCCCTGGCGTTCAAAAATCGCATCGAAATATGTCCAGAATGCCTCATTGCTTTGATGATACACCGATTGAGCGGCCAGCGCGGCCGTAAACGAATCGGAACCGATAAACGGCAAATTCATGAAATAAAAAGCAACTTTACCTTGATCTATATAATCCTTCGCCAACTCTGGCTTAATCAGTTCATTAACATGTTTACAAGACGGACATTGATAATCCCCAAACTCCACAATCTTAACAGGGGCATCAGCTTGTCCCAACACAGGCAGCGCAGCATAATCAAATTCGACGGGCTTCGGTTTCGGCTGAATCGTCAAGACAACGATGATCAGAATCAGAAGCAACCCCACGGTCGAAAACCAGATCAGACGTCTCCTCTTTAATTGCTGTTGCTGCTTTTGTTGTTCGGCTTTGCGCTTGGCCAAAGCGTTCTTTGTTGTTTTCGGCGGCATGCGATCCCTTCTTTCCATATAATAGTTCATTTTCAATATACGTTTTATCCTGCAACCATTCTAGTTACAAAAGCAAGATTCGTCAAGTTGAGCCTAGAACTTCGCTGGAACTTTCCCATAATAAAAGGCTGCCCTAACGCCCAAGGCATTAGTAACAGCCCTTCAAAGAAACTCCTATCCAGCGATCGTCTTAGGTTATTCCTTCGCTTCGTCCGCGCCTACCGTTCCTTCAGGTTCGCCGTCAGCCGAGGCTTCCTTCGCCAAATCCGCATCAGCCACCCGTGGCAGCACGATGGAAGCTAGCAATTCCTCTGGCTGAGCATGCATCGTCACGCCTTCCGGCAGCTTCACATCTCCGGCCATCAGCTTGTCCCCCGCATCCAGCGAAGAAATATCGACCTCCAAGGATGCCGGCAAAACATCCGGTAAACCCTCCACTTCCAGCTCCGTCTCCTGAATCTGCAATACACCGCCTACCTTCGCTCCCGCAGCCGTACCTGTGTAATGCAGCGGTATTTTTACGCGAATCGGTTTGTTTTTGGACACTTGTTGAAAATCGACATGCAAAATCTTCCCTTGCTGTTGCTGAACATCTTTAATCAGCGCCGGGACGGTTGGCCCCCCTTCGACATTCAGATCAAAAAACTCCGATCTGCCTGTCCGTACAACCTTCAACAGCTCCTTCTCGTCCACATAAACTGCAAGGTTCTCGGTTTCCGCTCCATACACAACCGCAGGAACACGTCCATGTTGTCTCAGCTTGCGCAGCGTGGAACGATGGAAATCCGTTCTTGGCGTAGCATTTAGTTGAAACGTGTGATGGTTCGTACTCATCTTGCAACAACCTCCTTGAAATTGTGCCTATTGCATCACTGACATGATTGCCATGGCATAAGCTCCATAAACGTATAGTGCCCATTTTTACCACCACTAAACTTCTCAATGTTCTATGCTCTTCTGGCCTCTTTTGCACCATTATCCCTTTGCTTCAGAATTAGAGTTCGATCAAAGGCTGATCCTCCTAGTTCCGAGCTATGCGGTGTTCCCTACACCCCCTGATGCAACGGGATAATCATCGAAAAGAGGGCCAGACACCCCCAACAGTCCGCAAAGGAGCATCACATGAATCGCCTCGCCAAAGGAAAAAACCGGCGCCTTAACGGCACCGGTTCAAGAGGAAACCCTATTATTTATCAATTGGAAAAGATTATGCTTCGATCGAGCGAACCAGCTCTACGACCTGTTCAGCCGTCTGCATTTGCAGCGCCTTCGCTGCCAACTGCTCCATATCTGCTTTGGACAGCTTGGAGATTTGCGAACGAGCCGGCAGGATCGAAGTTGCGCTCATGCTGAATTCATCCAGTCCAAGCCCCAGCAACAACGGAATTGCCGTTGCATCGCCAGCCATCTCGCCGCACATTCCAGCCCATTTGCCTTCTTTGTGCGCTGCATCGATGACCATTTTGACCAAGCGTAAAATCGATGGGTTATATGGCTGATACAAGTAAGATACACGTTCGTTCATGCGATCGGCTGCCATCGTATATTGAATAAGGTCGTTGGTACCAATACTGAAGAAGTCCACTTCTTTGGCGAACTGATCGGCCAAGACCGCAGTCGAAGGAATCTCCACCATAATGCCGAGCTGGATCTCGTCGGAGACTTGAACGCCTTCGGCTTGCAGCTTCTCCTTCTCTTCCAGAAGCAGCGCCTTCGCCGCGCGGAACTCATCTAACGTTGCGATCATCGGGAACATGATGCGCAAGGTGCCGTATACGCTGGCGCGAAGCAAAGCGCGCAGCTGCGTGCGGAACAAATCCTTCTGCTCCAGGCACAGGCGAATCGCACGGAAGCCCAGGAACGGGTTCATTTCCTTCGGCAGATTCAAATAAGGCAGTTCTTTGTCGCCGCCGATATCCAACGTGCGGACAACGACCGGTTTGCCTTCCATTTTTTCCAGCACGGTCTTGTAGGCGTTGAATTGAACTTCCTCTGAAGGCAGCTCTGTGCGTCCCATGTACAGGAATTCTGTCCGGTACAAGCCCACTCCTTCACCGCCGTTCTCCAGCACGCCCGTCACGTCGTTAGGCGTACCGATGTTCGCAGCCAATTCCACGTGAACGCCGTCTTTCGACGTCGTCTGCACCTCGCGCAGCTTCTTCCATTCTTCGATCTGCACCAGGTACTTATCGCGTTTGGCTTTGTACTCGTTCAGAACATCCTCGGTCGGATTGATAATGACACTGCCGTCCAATCCGTCCACGATCACCAGATCGCCGCTGTTTACCTTATCCAGCACCTCTTTGGTACCAACAACCGCCGGGATTTCCAGCGAGCGGGCCATGATTGCCGAGTGCGACGTCCGTCCGCCGATATTCGTTGTAAAGCCTTTAACGTAATTGCGATTCAACTGTGCCGTATCCGACGGCGTCAAGTCTTCCGCAATCACGATGACTTCCTCGTTGATGTCAGCCGGGTTGACGTAGTTCAGTCCGAGCAAATGCGTAAGCACACGCTTGGTAACGTCTCGCATATCTGCTGCGCGTTCCTTGAGGTAGGCGCTTTTCATATTTTCAAACATCGAGATGAATTCATTAGCGGTTTCATTCAGAGCGTACTCCGCACTTACGTTCTCAGCCGTGATTTTATCGCGAACCGGCGTCAACAGCTCAGGGTCGTTCAAAATCAACAAATGGGATTCAAAAATCTCCGCTTTCTTCTCACCAAGCTCTTGAAGCGTGCGCTCTTTGATCGCTTCGAGCTCCTGTTGAGATTTGGCCAGAGCTTCGTCCAGGCGTGCTAATTCCGCAGCGGAATCGGAAGCATCCCGACGATGAATCGTATAGTCGGGATGTTCCAACTTGAAAGCTTTGGCGATGGCCACGCCAGCCGAAGCGGCAATGCCTTCAATCTTAAGCATTCACTTCTCCAAGCCCTTCGTTAACCATCACTTCGGTGAGCGCTTGAAGTGCTGCTTCTGCTTCTTCGCCTTCAACGATCAGCTTCAGCGAATCGCCTTGTTCCAGACCCAAGGACAGTACGCCGAGGATCGATTTCAGCGTTACTTTCTTGCCGCCGGCTTCAGCGAAGGATTCGGCCCCCTTGAATTTGTTAGCAGTGTTCACCAGAGCCGTTGCCGGGCGTGCATGAATTCCGTCTTCATCCGTAATTTTGAACATTCTTTCCATGAGTAATCCTCTCGCTTTCTGAATTATAATTTTAGAAAAAAATATATAATACGCTCCTTACCCTATTGTAAGGGAACGTGAGAACCAATGCCAAATGCACCGCCGCGATCAAACGACAGCGCATTGGAGCTTTACTTAATAGTGACGATGTCGGCTTCGCCTTTGGATAGCTTGCCGGTTTTGTTCAGCTTCACGGACGCGCCTTCCGGCAAGTTCGAGAAGACGATTGGCGAAATAATGGATGGAGCATGTTCTTTCACATAATCCAGATCGACTTCCAGGATCGGTTGTCCAGCAGCGACCAGATCCCCTTCCTTCACCAGTACATTAAAGCCTTGGCCTTTCAGTTTAACGGTATTTACACCGATGTGCACCAGCACTTCCTTCCCGCCGTCCGACATAATGCCGATGGCATGCTTGCTTGGGAAGACGTTAAATACTTTCCCGTAAACCGGGGAACCAATCACCCCGTCGTGCGGAAGCACGGCAAATCCGTCGCCGGTCATTCTTTCCGAGAAGACAGGATCCGGTACATTGGAAATATCCATCAGCTCACCATTTACCGGCATGACGATATCTTCGTTGATAATCGCATCGCCGTCTTGGGCTGCTTGTTGTTCCACTTCAGCAGGTTTAACCTCTTCCGTCTTGACCGCTTCCGATTTCGCCGCAGGCCGCGGCGTCTTGCCGCTCATAATATCGGCAATTTGCGACTTGATCGTGTCGGAACGTGTTCCGAAGATCGCTTGAATATTGTTACCTACTTCAAGCACACCGGATGCGCCCAGTTTCTTGAGCTGATCCTTGCTGACATTTGCTTTATCCTTCACTTCCACCCGCAGCCGAGTGATGCAGGCATCCAAGTGAACGATGTTCTCTTGACCGCCCAGCGCGGACAAGATGTTATGCGGCAAATCGTCTTGCGAAGTTGCTCCACCAGCTCCCGCGCCTTCCTCATCGGAAACTTGATCTTCGCGGCCCGGCGTTTTCAAGTTAAACTTGCGAATCACGTAACGGAAACCGAAGTAGTAAATGACCGCCAGAATCAGACCAACGATGATGACGTTCCACCAAGGCGTCCGGTTTGGAATCACCCCGAAAATCAGGAAGTCGATCAAACCGCCGGAGAAGGTCATCCCGATCTTCGTCCCCAGGATATGCATCGTCATAAAAGACAAACCTGCAAAGATCGTATGAACGGCAAACAACGCCGGTGCAACGAACAGGAACGAGAACTCCAGCGGTTCCGTAATCCCCGTCAAGAAGGAAGTTAATGCTGCCGAGCCCATAATCCCGGCCACATATTTCTTATGCTCTGGACGAGCTTCGTGATAAATTGCCAGCGCAGCGGCAGGCAAACCAAACATCATGAACGGGAATTTACCGGTCATAAATGTACCGGCTGTAAACGGTACACCATCGCGCAGTTGTGCCATGAAGATCGATTGGTCCCCACGCACAAGCTGACCTGCGCTATTGATGTATTCGCCAAATTCGAACCAGAACGGCGAGTAGAAGATATGGTGCAGACCAAACGGAATTAACGCCCGTTCGACTACCCCGAAGATAAACGCGGACAACGTCCGGTTTTGCTCCAGCATAAAGTGGGAAGCCGTGTTCAATCCGGTTTGGATCGGCGGCCAAATGATAACCATCAGCAATCCAAGCAGAACCGAAGTAGCCGCTGTCATAATCGGCACAAACCGTTTCCCGGCGAAGAAGCCAAGGTAAGACGGAAGCTCGATCCGGAAGAACCGGTTATACATTGCGGCAGCTAGGATACCCACGATAATACCGCCGAATACCCCCGTTGCCAACGTTGGGATCCCCAGTACATTGGCATAGGCTGGATCGGTTCCGATCATCGACGGTACTACTCCAATAACCGTTCCCATCGTCACGTTCATGACGAGGTACCCGATAATGGCCGCCAGACCGGCAACCCCCTCGCCCCCAGCCAGACCCACGGCGACGCCTACTGCAAACAGCAAGGCCAGGTTCGTAAAGACGATTTGGCCGGCGTTCATCATGACTGTAGCTACAGCATGAACTCCATGGTTATCCAAAGCTGGAACCAAGTTTAAGAACTCGGGGCTGACCAGCATATTGCCGATCCCGAGCAGCAAGCCTGCCGCCGGAAGAAGAGCTATTGGAAGCATCAGCGCTTTACCTACCCGTTGCAATACCCCAAACAAACGCTTAAACATAAATACCCTCCTGTAATTACTATGGTGGACTAACAAAAACAGGCATGGGCCAATATAGGTCTTTTGTGTTGTACCGTGATCGCTTACGGATATAATGCCCCGTAACCGTCCAATACAATCCAAAAAAACCTCTATCAACTCATGCCTGATCGAATCAGTCACACATTGTGATTATGAAGTTGTTGTTTTAATGCATTAGGAATTATAGCAGACCTTCTTTTTTCGCGCAAGCAAGCTATTGAAGATTTGCCGGCGCCACCCGGTGTAAATGCATGGTTAAATAACTAACCTCTGCCTTATAAACCGGCTGTTTCAGGCGCTGTTCCATAACTTTTGTCAATTTATAGGCAAGCGAATACAAAACAGGATATTCCTCTTTCAGTAGCCGTTCCAGCTTGTGGACTTCCCCCACTTGTTCGCCCCGCCGTATCCGTTCGATCGCAAATCGCAAATGGGTGAGCAGACGCGAATAGTCCAGCGAGTTGCGAAGGATGGAGAAGCGAAGCTCCTTCTCAATGATGCCTACCAAATCTGCGATCAACTGGGCATGTCCGCGGACCTCGCTGATATGACGGTTGGTGATGGCGCTGTTAATATGAAGCGCCACAAAGCCGATTTCGTCTTCACCAAGATCAATCCCCAGCCTGTCCTTAATCAAACGTATGGCGTATTCCGCTAATTCATATTCCAGTGGATAAATTTCCTTTGTTTCGAACAAAAATGGATTATGAAACGCGATGTCCTGCTCCGCCCGCTTAATCGCAAACGCCAAGTGATCTGTCAACGCGATATGAATATGCTCATTCAGTTCGGTTTGGGTTTTTGAGGAAATATACATAATAATTTCGCCGATGATCTCGATCAGTTGCTCATCCACTTGGTGCACGAGTTGCTTGTATTGCTCCTGCTCTTGCTGGTTCGTAAGGATGAACATCTTCTCTACCGCTTCCAGCGAAATGGAATCTCCCGTTTTTCGGTTAAATCCGATGCCTTTGCCGATGACAACGACCTCGCCATGCTCCGGATGATTCGCGATGATGACATTGTTATTCAACACTTTGGCCACGCGCAGGCTGTTCACAACAGTAGCACCTCTTTTCCTATATTCCGAAAACGGTTAAGCCCATTATAATGGATTTTGGGGACGCCGTCAGCCGATTCCCAGGCATTTCAAAGGCGTCCTCACTCTCATGAGGAGCGGGACGCCGAGTTTCTTCATATCCTAGGACAAGATACACGGATGGAGGGCAGTTGTCAAGCCAACTTAGGCCCTACTTTTGGTCTAGGTCCGCCGCCTTTGAGGCCGCAGTTTCCAGTACAACCGAATCTGGAACTTTTGCGCCTGCTGCAGACTTGACGGAAGCCGTCTCGAGCTCCGGTTTTGCAGCGACAACTTTGCCTTTGGTCAGACTTTGGATTAACCGATCGAGCTCGATCCCGGAAACGCTCTTCAGCATATCAGGCGCTGTAGCCATCAGCTCGGTCACGTAATTGCTGACGCGAGCAGCTCCCTCGCCCTTGCCCGTATCGACCACGGTCAGCTTGTCGATGGAGGACAGTGGTGCAGCGATCTTGCTTGCCAGCTCCGGCAGCATTTTCGTTACGATATCGAGAATTGCCGCCTCGCCGAATTTCTGGAACGCTTCGGCCAGCTTCTCCTTCGCTTCGGCCTCTGCCAAGCCGCGCAGACGAATGATTTCGGCCTCTGCCGTCCCTTTCGCCCGTTCGGCATCCGCAATCGCCAGACCTTCTAACCGCTTCTGTTCAGCAGATGCTTTAGCTTGCTTTTCAATCGAGTATTGCAACGCATCAGCTTCCCGCATCTTCCGGGCTTTTTCTGCTTCTGCTGCTTGCTCGACGGCATAGCGGTCCGCCTCAGCCTTTTTCTTCACTTCGGCTTCAAGTTGCTTCTGACGGACGATAATTTCTTTCTCCTGCAGATCGATTTCCCGTTCCTTCCGTACCAGCTCAACCTTCATCTGCTCTTCAACCATTACTTGCTTCGCCCGAGCTTCCTGAATGTTATAAGCTTGGTCGGCTTCGGCTTTGGCAGTATCCTGCTCTTTCTTAAAGGACGCAACCTTCAGCTCCTTCTCCTTCTCTGCCTCGGCGATGTTCGTATCGCGGACCAGCTCAGCCTTCTGCCCAGCTTCCTCCGCCAACGCCTTCTGGATTCGTGCATCCCGTTGAGCTTCCGCCTCAGCAATGTCGGCATCCCGCTTCACTGCAGCGATCCGCGGTTTCCCTAGCGCCTCCAGGTAACCGTGCTTATCTCGAACGTCCTTGATCGTGAACGAGACGATCTGCAGCCCCATTTTCTTCAGATCACGTGCTGCAACGCTTTGCACTTCCTGAGCGAACTTATCGCGGTTACGATACACTTCCTCAACGGTCATCGAACCCAAGATGGAGCGCAAATGACCTTCCAGCACTTCCTGTGCCTCGCCCTTCAACGACTCAATCGGCTTGCCCATAAATTGTTCTGCTGCTGTTGCGACGTCTTCAACCGAGCTGCCTACCTTAATAATGGCCACGCCGTCCGCAGATACCGGGACCCCCTGCTCGGTGTAGACCTCCGGCGTCATCACGTCAAGCTTATGAGACAGCAACGACAGAAACTCGGCTTTCTGAAAGATCGGCCAGATAAACGCCCCGCCGCCGCGCACGATCTTGATTTTGCGGCCGGATTGGTCGTCGGAAATGTTTTTGTTCCCTAGAAAAGACCCCGTCACGATCATTGCTTCATCGGGACCCACCGTTTTGTATCTTGCCCAAAATGCCAGCCCAAGCACGATGATGACTGCAATCACGATCCCGGGGATGAGTAGGAAATCAGCAACACCTTCGAACAATGACATCAGCTCCCTCTTCTTTAATTGGTACTACATCGGGTGGGGGGTAAAGCTCGGAAACCTGGACGGTCCCGTCCTTCGCCGTCTCGATCACGACAACGGCGGTTCCGGCGGGAATCTCCTTCCGATCCCAGCTGGAAGCGATATGCAGCGAATTGCCGCCTGCCTGTTTCACCATCACTTCGCCAAATCCTTGCGCTGGAATAGGCACCGTGACTTCACCAATTTTACCGGGCAGCTCCGATTCGGAGAATCCCGTGGAATTCTCGCTGTTCTCCATCGGCTTCACATAGACGAAATAGACGAGAACAGACAGCAGGACGGCAATCACAATGGCTAACATCACTACAGCAGCTGTGCCAAGCCCGGAATATCGGTCCAGCAAAATGCCGGCTCCGCCAAAGGACGTGATCGCCGAGGCCGTGATGATCGGCTTGAGAAAATCGGCGGACAAGAAATCAAAGATGCCATCCAGCCAGCTTCCAATCAAGTCACCAAGCACAGCGCTGATAACGGCAAACAAAGCACCGCCGATAAAACAACCCCAAAACAGCGCTTCCATCCCGTTCCTCCCTTTACCCAAAATATTGTTGAACTCTACAATTAAATACGTAAATTGGTGAATTATGTTTCAAAAAAAGAAAAACCGGCCCACGACGCAAATCGGAAGACCGGTTATGTGGAGTAACTATTTCGGAAAAGGCGATTACAGCGACATCCGATAAATTTCGAGCACGTCCTGTTTATCCAGCACGGCAAAGTTACCAAATGGACCAAAGCGGACCGCCTTATCGGCCATCACTTCCAACTGGCTGTCGTCAATGTCGTAATCCGCCAAGCGGCTTGGTGCGCCAATGGAGTTCCAGAAGGAACGCAACGCTTCAATCCCCTCAAGCGCCACTGCCTCATCACTCTTGCCCGCAGGGTCAACATGGAAGACGTTGACCGCCAGACGCTTAAAGCGGGTAACATCGTGCTTTAAGTTATATTTCATCCAGTTCGGGAACAGGATCGCCAGACCGCCGCCATGCGGAATATCGTAAACCGCCGACACGGCATGCTCAATGTTGTGAGTCGCCCAATCTCCCGACAAGCCCATGTTCAGCACGCCGTTCAGCGCGAGCGTACCGCACAGCAGGATCGTCTCCCGAAGGTCGTAGTTTTCCAAATCCTGTACCAGCTTCGGTGCCGTTTCAATCACGGTCCGCAGCAGCCCTTCACAGAACTCATCCTGCAGCAACGTGTTTGGCGTCGGATGGAAGTAATGCTCGAATACATGAGACATGATATCCACCATGCCATATACCGTTTGATCTTTCGGCAACGTCACCGTAAACTGCGGATCAAGGATGGAGAATGCCGGATAAGCCAGCTTGCTGCCCCAGCCCAGCTTTTCCTTGGTCACTTCGTTGGAGATCACGGAGTTCCCGTTCATTTCGGAGCCGGTTGCAGCCATGGTCAGCACCGTACCAAGCGGCAGAGCGTCCTTCGGCACAGCTTTGCGCTCTGCGAAGTCCCACATATCCCCGTCGTATTTCGCCCCGACGGCAATTGCCTTCGCGCAGTCCAGCACGCTGCCGCCACCAACGGCAAGAATCAGCTCGATGCCATTGGATTTGCACAGCTCAACCCCGCGATGCACCGTCGACAGACGCGGGTTCGGTTCAACGCCTGCAAGCTCCGTCACTTCGGCGCCAATTTCGCGCAGAATGGACGTTACTTGATCATACAGCCCGCTGCGTTTAATACTGCCGCCGCCGTAGACTAGCAGCACTTTTTTGCCGTAAGCCGGCACCTCGTTCCGAAGCGCCTCCAGCTGGCCTTTACCGAAGATCAGCTTCGTTGGATTATGAAATACGAAATTGTCCATCCTGTAACTCCTCCTTAAATTTAGGTTATATCATTGTAGTGTTTCTACTAAGCAATAGTGTTATTACTAACCTCTTCGAACTCCCAAACTATTATACTTCTAACTGTAACAACAAGCCAAACAGAAAAAGAAAGGATCACCCAAACCTTTACAGCTTGGAATGACCCTTCTCCTTTGTTCCGATCCATGCCTTAACGTTTGCGGTACCCGATCGATTCCACAAAGCGTTCGAACGCCTCATGGCCTTCCGGCGTCGCTTTGAATACGCCGGCATGTCCAAGGATTTCCGCAAACTTCTTGCCCACCTCATCACGCAGCAGCGCTTCGGCCTCTTTACGCCCCAGCGACATGCCCACGCGTGCCACCAGTTCCTTCACCCAGTCCGCATGCACGGCCAAGCGGGCATTCGGTTCCGATACGGTTTGCTGATACAGCGCCTGATCACCGCTCAGAATGTCAGCAACCGCCGCCAGCTCTTCCTTCAACCGGCCCGGCAGGATGGCAACGCCCATGACTTCAATCAGGCCGATGTTCTCCTTCTTGATATGATGCATCTCGCGGTGCGGATGGAAGATGCCTTCGGGATGCTGCTCATTCGTCCGGTTATTGCGCAGGACGATGTCCGCTTCATACCCGCCGTCCGCGCTGCGGCGGACAATCGGCGTCACCGTGTTATGCGGCACGGATTCCCCCTCCTGCTTGGAGAATGCGAGGACGCCAACAGACGGGTCGCTGTAGTGCTTCCATTTCTCGTACAGATGATCTACCGCTTCCAACACGGCTTCCCGGTTCTGACCGTTTACCCGCAGCACCGACATTGGCCACTTCACCCTGCCGACGGTAACACCGGCGAAGTCCGGATGCGCATAGACGACTTCGACTGGTGCTTTTTCCAATGGGAATGTGTGGCGTCCCCCCTGGAAATGATCATGCGTCAGAATCGACCCGCCGACGATCGGCAGATCCGCGTTGGAACCGATGAAGTAATGCGGGAACAACGTCGTGAATTCCAGCAACCGCTTAAACGTATCGCGGGTCAGCTTCATCGGAACATGATCGTGGTGGAACACGATGCAATGCTCATTGTAATAGACGTAAGGCGAGTATTGGAAAAACCACGGCTCTCCGTTTAACGTCAGCGGAATGACTCGCAAGTTCTGGCGGGCGGGATGATTCAACCGTCCAGCATACCCCACGTTCTCGCGGCACAGCTGACATTTTGGATATACCGGAGGGGGCAGCAGCTTCGCCATCGCGATTTCCTTCGGATTTTTCTCCGGTTTGGACAGATTGATCGTGATTTCCATGTCTCCAAACGGTGTGGGCTGCTCCCAATAGATGTTCTGGCGCACCCGGTCCATCCGAATGTAATTGCTGGCTACCGACAGTTTGTAGAAGGCGTCGGTCGCGGCGGCAATTCCCTGCTCGCTTTCTGTTTTGCGAAAGGCAGCGATCGTTTCCGACGGGCGCGGCATGAGCAGGCCCATGATTTTCGCATCCAGCAAATCGCGGTACGTAGCGGTGTTTTCCGGTATCAAACCGATGGCAAGCCCGTAATCGATTAGAATCTCAAGCGGTTCCTGGGGTCCAGTCAGCGCCTCTGTCGCCACTTCACCGGCGTACGGCTCATCGAAGGCGAACAACTCTAGGAGACGATTACGCGAATAGTCCACGTCCCACCAATCGATCAAGCCTTGTTCGAGCGCATAATTCACCAGCCGTTCAATCGCATGAAGCGCGTCTTGACGACTTTTCTCTTCGACTCCCATCCATAACACCCCTTAGTCGTTATAGCCGTTCGGATGGCTGTTATGCCATTGCCATGCACTTTCAATGATGCTGGACAACTTGTTGCGGGTCGGATTCCAGCCCAGCACGCGGCGGGCTTTGTCCGAGGAAGCAATGAGCACCGCCGGATCGCCAGCACGGCGCGGACTGATGACAACCGGGAAGTCACGGCCGGTGACCTGCTTCACGGTTTCGATAACTTCCTTCACCGAGAAACCTTGCCCATTGCCAAGGTTAAATACATCGCTCTCCCCGCCGCTAAGCAAATGATCCACCGCGCGCAGATGGGCATCGGCCAAGTCGCTGACGTGGATATAGTCACGGATGCAGGTACCGTCCCCCGTGTTGTAGTCATCACCAAACACCTGAATGGATGGACGTTGTCCCAATGCCGCTTGAATGATCAATGGGATCAGATGGCTTTCCGGGCGATGGTCCTCGCCGATTTTGCCGCTCTCATGGGCACCAGCGGCGTTGAAGTAACGCAAGGACACGTATTTGATCCCCAGCACCTGATCGAACCAAGCCATCATCCGTTCCATCGTCAGCTTGGTTTCCCCATAGACATTCGTTGGCCGGGTTGGATCACTCTCTTCAATTGGCACCTTTTCAGGTTCACCATAGGTTGCCGCCGTGGAAGAGAACACGATTTTACGTACATTCGCCTGATCCATCGCATCCAGCAAACAAAGCGTCCCGTACACGTTGTTGTCAAAATATTTCACCGGATCCTTCATACTCTCCCCAACCAGAGAGTTCGCGGCAAAATGAATAACCGCTTCAATCTCGTTCTCGGCGAACAACTTGGCCAGCAGCGGCTTATCACGCAGATCTCCTTCGTACAGCTTACCGCCGAGCAACGCCTCGCGATGTCCAGTCTGCAGGTTGTCGATCACCACAACCTCTCTGCCTTGCTCCAGCAACGCTGCTACCGTATGCGAACCGATATAACCGGCTCCTCCCGTTACCAATATCGCCATGCGGATTACTCCCCTTTCATCTCATGCACGCCGTCGCCTACGCCGCACACGTAAAATTCGCCTTCCAGCCCGGTCCGCTCTTGATAAGCCCGGCCAACCTCGGACACGAACTTTTCTACCGAATCTTCATGTACCAGCGATACCGTGCAGCCGCCAAATCCGGCACCGGTCATCCGAGCACCCAAGGTGCCTTCAATCTTACGGGCTTCCTCTACCATCACGTCCAGCTCCAGGCAGCTCACCTCGTACAAATCCCGCAGCGAATCATGCGAGGCATTCATCAGCTCGCCAAAAGCCTTCAGATCGTTGGCGCTCAGCGCATCCACCGATTTCAACACGCGCGCGTTCTCTTCCACTACGTGTTTGGCCCGTTTGTACAGCACTTCGTTCGTAAAATCTCCCCGCCACTGCTCCAACTGCTCCGGTTTCAGATGAGCCAGGAACTGCAAGCCCGGCTCACGCTTCTGCAAAATCTCCAGCGCTGCATCGCATTCCGACCGCCGTTCATTGTATTTCGAGTCAACCAGCCCGCGGCGTTTCTTCGTATTGCCGATGACCAGCTTATACGCACCTGTCCGGAACGGAACCAGCTTGTATTCCAAAGTGTCACACATCAGCAGGATCGCATGGTCCTTCGCCCCGTTCGCCACTGCAAATTGGTCCATAATGCCGCTGTTTACGCCGACGTATTGATTCTCAGCCCGCTGCGATAACCGAGCGATTTCCACCTTATCGAGCTCTTTCCCTTCCATGCTCACAAATGCCAAAGCCGTGACCACTTCAATCGAGGCGGAGGAGGACAGGCCCGAACCGTTCGGAATTTCGCCGTGGAACAAGAGATCATACCCGCTGGTAAGCGAGATCCCCAGCTTTTTCAGCTCCACGTAAACGCCGATCGGATAGTCGATCCATTCTCCGGTTTTGCTTGTGCCCAGCTCTTCCAATGCCAGCTCTGCCGTGTACGGAAGGTTACTGGAAGCAAAAGCGACTTTGCCGTCGGAGCGCTTGCGGACCGCCAGCGTCGTCCCAAATTCTAATGCAGCCGGGAAGACATACCCCCCGTTGTAGTCAATATGCTCACCGATCAAGTTCACCCGTCCCGGGGCGTTAAATACGCGAATCGGCTCAGCGCTTTCCCCGTATTTGGATATAAACAATTGTTCCATTTCCTGCTTTTTCATCAACGTACACCCCATCGTCATGGAATCTTTAATCCTTGTATCCAGTATAATGAAATCGCTTTGCGTTGATAATGCAACTTTGCGAGATCAATATAGATAAATGTGACTTTTCAGAGTAAAATGGGAGCGAAGTCTTATGGGGCGTTACCCGTCCCTTTATCCAAAGGAGACCCTCCCATGCTTAAAGAAACTTACAGCGCGGCCGCCAACCCGGATTTGATCGAGACCGATGAGCTGCATGTTCTGTTCGCCGGCGAAAGTCAAACTCTCCCCGATCACCGATTGGGCCCGAAAATTTATGATTATTACCTCCTGCACTTCGTAGAGCAAGGCAAGGGCACGTTCCGAACCGAATCCGCTTCCTATGAGCTGAGTAAAGGGAATGGCTTCCTGATTCTCCCCGATCAGCTCGTCAGTTATGCTTCCGATGTGACCGAGCCTTGGCGTTACCGTTGGATCGCCTTCACCGGTGTGAAGGCGGCCGAACTCGTGAAACGAGCTGGCTTCACACCGCAGCAGCCAGTGTTCCGGCAAGACGGGGACAGCCCGATCCCTGCCTTGCTCAGCAGCGTGTTACAAGCTTTCCAAGCGAAAAAAAACAGCTCCCATCTGCTATCGCTGGGGCTGCTGCACCAAATTATGGCCGAAGCCCAAGAGACGCTTGGCATGGCCTCGGCGCTGCCGTCAGGTGAATCGGGTGTTCAGCGAATCGTGAAGCAAATGATTCATTATATGGCCAGCCAATACGCGCATCCGGTCTCCATCGAGCAGATGTGCGCATCCTTGGGCTATAATCGAGCTTATCTATCACGGATATTCAAAAAAGAAACGGGCTTCACCCCCGTCACCTACCTGTTGAAGCTGAGAATTGATAAGTCCCGCCAGCTGCTGCGCGAACGTCCCGAGCTGTCGATCGAACAGATTGCCGCTTCGGTCGGCCTTACCGATCCGCTCTACTTCTCACGGCAGTTCCGCCGGTTCCATAACGAATCGCCAAGCGAGTATCGCCGTGCGGTTACGCGGAATCCCGCGAAGGAGTGAGGGCTCGTCGCTTAACTCGCGAGTCCTGTCTCACTCCGATAGGCCCAGCTTCCGGGCAACGGCCCCCAGCACCTCGCCAATCGGCTCGGTGATCAAGAGGTCAGCCCGGTTATCATACGCAGTGGACGAGGCGTTGATCAGCACCGTCCGTTCGCCGCGGAAATAGGTGACCAGATGCGCTGCGGGCTGCACAGTCAGCGAAGTCCCGCCGATCACCAGCAAATCGGCACGGGCAATCGCCGTTACTGTGTCCTGGATGACCTGATCATCCAGGCTCTCTCCATACAGCACCACATCCGGCTTGATGATACCGCCGCAGTTGCAGTACGGCACGACGTCTTCGCTGTCCATGACATCCTTTAACGTATAGGTACGGCCGCACTCCATGCAGGTATTGCGGTGCACCGATCCGTGCAGCTCCAGTACGCGTCGGCTGCCCGCCTGCTGATGGAGCCCGTCGATATTTTGCGTCACCACGGCGCTTAGCTTCCCTGCTCGCTCCAGCTCCGCCAAGCAGCGGTGTGCGGCGTTGGGCTGAGCTTCCGGATGGAGCATTTTCGTCTTATAGAAATCGAAAAATACGTCCGGATGCCGATCGAAGAACCTCCGGCTCAAAATCTCCTCCGGTGGATAAGGCGACGCATTCTCCATCTGATAAATGCCGGCTGCCGAACGAAAGTCAGGAATTCCGCTTTCGGTGGATACTCCAGCCCCTCCGAAGAAGACGATGTTTGAACTCTCCTCCATCCATGCTGCCAACGTGTCGATCTCTTTGCTCATCCGCTTTGAACCTCCTATGGATGTATCGTCAACTCACGATAATTGGATATTATGACGTCCGCGTCCCGTAAATAAACCACTGCATCCTGGGCTTTTTCGCCATACTCCTCCGCCACGCCGATATTCATCACGACGCCCGCACGCTTCCCCATTTGCATATCGGCGTTACTGTCGCCAATAACCACCGCTTCACCGGGCGAAAGCCCCAGCTCACGGCAGGCGAGCAGCGCCATGTCCGGCCCAGGCTTGCCTCGGGCGACGCGATCTCGGCCGACCACACTGGTAAAGGCATCTCGGATGCCAAGCCATTCCAGATGCTCGAGCGCCTCCGAGGTCGAGTCGGAGGTGACCACCGCCAGCTTGACTCCCGCCTCTCGGCAACTCTGGACAAAGTCGCGCAGCCCGGGCAACGGCACCGCTTCCCGCCGCCGCTTAAGCTCCGCCATGGCCGCACTATTTAATTCGCGAACCGCCGTGATCGCTTCATTCCAGGGCAGGCCTGCGGCATACAACGTCGAGGCCAGCAGCGCGATAATCTCTTCTTCCGTCCCCATGGCAACCGGACCAGTTTTGTCGTAACCGATCACCCGGTTCCGCTCATCCGTTTGAAGGCCAAGCAGCGTGGATTTGTTGAACCCGCCCTGAGAGCCCAACTCGGCCAGCTTCCGCTCCATCAGATCGGTTAACACCGCGGCCCAGCTGCCCCATAGCCCCATAAAATTCAACAGCGTTCCATCTTTATCGAATAAAATGGCCTTGCAAGCTGCTTGTTGCCCGCGTACTTCGATCGTGGCCATCCTCGCTCCCCCTTCCGCAACATTGTCCTTATTATACCATTTTCACAGATGTGGGCTGCGTCGACTCTAAAAATACATCTCTTTCATTCCTATGATTTAATAGGGATCTTTTGGTGTTTTCTTAAAATTTTAGATAAATCCGTTTCAACATGGAAATCCGTGGTAAATAAAACATACGTACTCCAAAATAAAATCCAAGGAGGGATTCGATGGCACGAAGCCAAAGCAAGATGACCCGGGAAGAAGCCGGACGTCTGGGAGGACTGGCCACGGCCAAAAACCACGGCAAAGCCTTTTATAAGCAAATCGGGCAAAAAGGCGGCGAAGCGACCTCGAAAACCCACAACCGCGAATTTTATCAGGAAATCGGTCAAAAGGGCGGCGAGGCGACATCCCAGAAGCACGATAAAGGCTTTTACCGGGAAATCGGCCGTAAAGGCGGGATCGCTCGCAGCAAACCTGGAATTCAAGCGTAAGTCATAAGAAATCTCCGGACCCCCCGGAGATTCTCTTTGTTTTCATAGAACCGATCCGCTCCTGTCCCCTTGCTTTTTCCTGTGATCGATAACTAGAAAATCATAACCACTTGTGATAGACTTTAGAGAAAACCTTTAGCGGTGTAAAGCTCCAAAACTATAATGAATTATGGGGGGATCGGAGATCATGCCAGCCAAGAAAATGCGTTCTGATATGATCAAAAAAGGCTTCGACCGTGCGCCGCACCGCAGCTTGCTGCGTGCTGCAGGCGTGAAGGAAGAAGATTTCGGCAAACCGTTTATCGCGGTCTGCAACTCTTATATCGATATCGTGCCTGGGCACGTGCACTTACAAGAGTTCGGTAAAATCGTGAAGGAGGCAATCCGCGAAGCGGGCGGCGTTCCGTTTGAATTCAATACCATTGGCGTAGACGACGGGATCGCGATGGGTCACATCGGGATGCGTTATTCCCTGCCAAGCCGGGAAATCATCGCCGATTCGCTTGAAACCGTGGTTTCGGCTCACTGGTTCGATGGAATGGTCTGCATTCCGAACTGCGACAAAATTACGCCAGGGATGATGATGGGTGCTTTGCGTGTGAATATCCCGACGGTCTTCGTCAGCGGCGGCCCAATGAAAGCCGGCGTCGACAGCAAAGGACGCAGATTGTCCTTGACTTCCGTCTTTGAAGGCGTGGGTGCCCACCAAGCTGGACAAATCAGCGACAAGGACTTGCTCGAACTGGAACAATACGGCTGTCCGACCTGCGGTTCGTGTTCCGGCATGTTCACGGCCAACTCGATGAACTGTCTGGCCGAAGCGCTGGGCTTGGCATTGCCAGGGAACGGCACGATCCTTGCTGTAGCCGAAGAACGCCGTGATTTCGTCCGGAAGTCGGCACAACAGCTGATGAAGCTGATCGAAATGGATCTGAAACCACGTGACATCGTAACAAAAGAGTCGATCGACAACGCCTTTGCGCTCGATATGGCGATGGGCGGCTCCACGAACACCGTTCTCCATACACTGGCTTTGGCTCAAGAAGCAGGGATCGATTACCCGTTGGAACGGATTAATGAAGTGGCAAACCGGGTGCCGCATATTGCGAAGCTGGCTCCGGCCTCCGATATCTTCATCGAGGACGTACATCGGGCTGGCGGCGTCAGCGCTGTGCTCAACGAGCTGTTGAAGAAGCCGGGAGCGATCTTCGGTGATCAAATCACCGTTACCGGCAAGACGCTGGCAGAGAACGTTGCCGGATGCGAAATCCTCGACCATAACGTCATCCGTCCGATCGACAATCCGCATTCCGAGAAAGGCGGTTTGGCTATTCTATATGGTAACCTGGCGCCGGAGGGCTCGGTGATCAAGGTAGGAGCTGTTGACCCTTCGGTTGGCGGATACCATAAAGGTCCGGCCATCTGCTTTGACTCGCAGGAAGAAGCGCTCGAAGGGATCGCAAACGGCAAAGTCAAAGAAGGTTGCGTTGTTGTCATCCGTTATGAAGGACCTAAGGGTGGTCCAGGTATGCCGGAAATGCTGGCTCCAACATCGCAGATCGTCGGCATGGGTCTGGGCGCGAAGGTTGGTCTGATTACCGACGGACGCTTCTCCGGCGCTTCCCGCGGGATCAGTATCGGTCATATCTCACCAGAGGCTGCTGAAGGCGGTCCAATCGCTTTCGTGGAAGACGGCGACATCATCGAGCTTGACTTGAATAACCGCAAAATCGAGCTGCATGTCAGCGATGAAGAGCTTGCACGTCGCAAAGCAAATTGGAAAGGCTTTGAGCCAAAGGTGAAAACCGGTTATTTGGCCCGTTACTCCAAACTGGTCACCAACGCCAGCTCCGGCGGCGTAATGAAAATTTAACGAGCCTAACTCAAAAGGCCGTACCCGAATCATATTCGATTCGGATACGGCCTTTTTTTCTTACTAAAATAATTGATCAGAACGATTAACGCGTAGGCAAGGATACGCTAAGCAAAGACTCCTCTTCCACGGCTTCCGGCTTCTCATCAACCGTATGATTGCTGCGATGCGAGCCGTTCTCGGCGAATCGTTCCAACAGCACATCCATCGGCATCACGATCATCTTCGGTACCAGCTCTTGAGGTTGCTCTTTTAATCTCGAGGTACCGGCAGGGTGAATAACACTCATTAATAATTTCAAATAGATCTTCGTCGAGCTGGCAAACCAGCCCTTCGGCAAATCTGTAATGATAAACCCAAATTGCTCCGGCCCCCGGTTAATCATGCTGACCCCATATAACGCCTTAACTTCTTTTAGCTCAGGATGCTCAATCACATATTTCGCAAAGAGGGGTAACGTCTTCTCCACTTTACGAATCATTTGAATCGCCAAATGCACGCTTGTTCTGGCACGAGTTCCATACTCGAACAATTTTTTGTTGTCAAAATGAAGCTCCATCACCTGATCCCCGGATTGTAAGGTCTTCCCATTGTTCATTTCCACCGGCTCTCCGTGATAGGACCGGACTCGAAAATGAAGGAATGGATCCTCCGGTTCGGGAGTTTTCAATTGAAAAAGGATGTGGAAGATCTTCTCCCATACGAGCCATAAGGCTACGATACATCGCTTAAACCAGGTAATCTTCACTGGCGTTCTCCCCTTCGGCGTTGCAGTTTCAGCCTGTTTGCCTTGAAGCTTGGCCTCTTCCGTCACCTGAATCAGTTCATCAATGCGGATGCTTCGCAATCCGCGACGATCCGCTTCCTTCAACACCCGCTCGAGCGCGATCAGCATTTCCGCCGGCGCTCCGGTGTTCGCTCCTAGGGTAGCACCACAGTCGTGCAGGAGAAAAACCTCGCCGCCTCGCAGCTTCTTCAACATCCGTTCCGTTAACCGATCAGCGCCGACCTTGACCCGCCAATCACCGAACATCGCCGACCACAGCACGATCTGGGTCTTGCCGCGGTTCGCAAAATCAAACAAGTTGACAATGCCCCACGGCGGACGATAGTAATGAGAATTGAAGCCCGTCACGTCGTAGATAATCTGATTCGTCTTCTGAATCTGCTTCTTAACGGCCGACGGCCCCATGAGCCAATTGGTCTTGTGCACATAGTTATGTGACCCGATCAAATGGCCTTCCTCATACATCCGTTTAATCAATTCGGGGTGTTTCTCCGCATTGGAACCAACGAGGAAAAACGTTGCTTTCGCTCCGTGGCGCTTGAGCAGATCAAGCAACTGTGGAGTATATTTCGGATCAGGACCATCGTCGAATGTCAGCGCGAACGCCTTCTCGCTGATCCCGCGCTTGAATACGCGAAAACCGAAAATCCGAGTGATCAATCCGGGTATAAAAGCGTACAGCGTAGAGATATAAAGTAACCATAGCAGCAAAGTCTCCATATGCTTTCCCCACTTTTCTATGATCAATGACTTTGGCATGCTCCGTGAAAAGCATAGCATCTACACTATTTTATCACAGACATCTTCAGATTAGGCGCATTTTTTTGGGGAAAGCATAGGAAATCGGTCAACCTTCCGCAGCCAGAATATCCATCGTTCGCCGGAACATTTCAGCGGCCAGATGCTTGGATCCTTCGGGCCGGTTTTGAACGAGGACGGCGACGGCATACTTGGGTTGATGGATCGGTCCGTAACCGATAAACCATTGATGATTCAACTGCTTCTGATTCTTCAAAACCTCGGCAGTTCCAGACTTTCCAGCCAACGGCCAGTTGGCTTGCTGCATGGTTCGCCCCGTGCCGTCTGTGACTACCAACCTCATCATGGACAACAGTCGTTGGGCCGTTTGCGGCGTAATTTGTCCAGCAGAGGAGGGCGAAGCTTGTACCGGTAATGCGGAGAGCAGCGAACCGTCCTTATAACGGATCTCGCTGACTAAGCGGGGCGCCATCACCTGCCCGCCGTGGAGCAATGTAACAACCAAATTGGCTGCTTGCAACGGGGATACCAGCACGTCCCGTTGGCCAATTGCAGTCTGCGCCCGCACCCCGCCATCCGCCGCAGCCAGATTGCTAAACACCGCACCGGCTTCTTCCTGATCCAACGGTCGCAAGGAATCTCCGCCAAGGAAGGACGGGTCATGCCAGCCCACGGAACGCCCTAGCCCAAGCTTGGCGGCTGTCCGGGCGATTGCCTCCGCGCTCAGCCGTTCGCCCAGGGTGGCGAACACCACGTTACACGAGTGGGCAAAGCCTTCTTCCAACGTAAGATCTCCATGTCCACCTTCCTTCCAGCATGACAAGCCGTATTTTCCGTAATGCCCGCTGCAGTGGAACACCTCCCCAGGTACCGTCACTTTCTCTTCCAGCGCAGCCGCCGCAATGACCGTCTTAAAAATCGAACCCGGCACACTGGACTTAACCGCCTTATTACTCCAGTTGTCTGCTGATGGATTCACGTGGTGCGGATCGTAGAAAGGCAGGGATACCATCGAGACGATATCAGCGGTTTTGGCGTCCAGCACGACCACTGCTCCATCCGTCACGTTCATCTCCTTCGCTAACCCCTCGATCTTTTGCTGGAGGGTGTCATCCACTGTCGTTTGGATTTGCAGCGGATAATACCGGCTAGACTCCGCATTTACCCGCGTCCCCATCCCTGCCAAGGGATCCTTTCGGCCATCAACCGTGTAGGCCGCTCTGACACCGCCAATTCCACGGAGCAAGTTGTCCAGCGTCTTCTCTAACCCCGAAGCTCCAACCTGCAGCGTTAACGCGAAGTTCGGTTGGTGCTTTTCTTCTCGCAGCTTACGAATCACATCCGGCCGTTGCGTCACGAAGCCAAGCCACTGATTCCCTCGTTCCCCCGGCCCGTAGCGCGTCATATACGGCAGCACCTCCAGCCCTTCGAGACGAGGCAAAGTCCGGGCTGTTTCTTCATTGAGCCGAAGTGGCTCTCCAGGCTCACCCCCAGGTTTGGGCCAAACGTAGGGCCGCTCCAGCTGTTCCCACTTTTTTTGGAGTTCAGGAATCGTTGTCCCCAAGGCGGCCGCGAGACCGGTAAGCTGATCAGCTGCGGGTAACTGGCGTATAGGGAACAATATCGGGGTCCAACCGATTTCCCCTGTCAGCATCTTTCCGTTACGATCAAAAATATGACCTCGCCCCGGATCCAACTCAATACTTTCTTCGCGTTGCCGAACTGCAAGTTCGTTGATCGTCTTACCGCTTACGGTCACTGCCTTAAACGCTGAAGCCACTTGAATCCAAGCGATTCGCAGCGCAAATAGGGCCAACACTGCCGCAAAAGACAGTAATAGATAAAAGATCCGTTTTTTGCGCAATAACGACATCGTTCGCCCTCCATTCTGTTCCCATTATTTCCTGGGAAAAGTCGGGCTAAACTAGATAGGCTGTTGCGGCCAATAGAAACCTAATGGACCTGAGAGACGCTATTGGGTCCATTTCCCACAGATTTCCCAACGTAACGGACACAGCGGACGTTATTACAGACTAAATGGAGTCACCGGTGCCGATTTCGCCCAAATAAGGACTTCTCGGTCCGTTACATCTCTCTAGGTCTGACCTCCAGGTTTATAACGCCTCCTAGGTCCGTTAGCGCACCAGCTTACAGCAAAAGCCCGGCCAAACCTGCAATCGCAGATTGGCCGGGCTTTTACCCGTCTCCCGGAACCCTCGGGAAATCGGGTCAATCTTATTTTCAGGCGCTAAGCCTGCCTTCTATACAGTGAATTTCGACAACGACTCTTTCAAGCCGGCCGACACATTCTCCAGTTTGTTCGACAGCTGTACCAATTGATCGCCGACCGTTTGTTGTTCGCTGGAGAGCGAAGCAACCTCTTCGGACGTGGCGGACGATTGCTGAGCGACGGCACTGACATTGCTCATCGCTTCCGACAAGACCGTTTGCGATTCGTTTAACTGGTCGATGGAGGCCGTTACGGAATCCAGATGGCGTACGAAACCTTCCATTTGTTGCTGTACAGATACGAAAATTTGGTTGGTTTCCTGTACCGATGCGATTTGCTCCTGGAAGATCGGGCTCGCCTCGGACAAGGCCTTCACCGTTTCGTTCATCTCTTTTTGAATGTTATCTGTAATTTCACCAACCATAGTGATCGACTGACGTGATTGATCCGCCAATTGGCGAATTTCATCGGCAACGACCATAAATCCACGGCCGGCAGCACCTGCCCGAGCTGCTTCAATCGTCGCATTCAGCGAGAGGATGTTCGTTTGCTGCGTAATGTTCTGCATGACATCAAGCACTTTCAAGACAGAGCCAGTACTTGCTTTGAGCGAATCGACCTTGGCGGTCAAAGCGTTGATCATTTCGACCGTCATGTTGGTTTTCTCCATCAAACCGTTCAAATACTGAGTCCCTTGCTGACTGGACTTCTCTACCTGACGAGCCGACATCTCCATCTCTTTGTTCGATTGAACAACGCGTTCCATTTGCCGGGAAATATTCTCGGTCAGCTCATTACCGCGTTCCGCTTCGTTCGCCAGGCTGGTTGCCCCGTTAGCAATTTCTTCGGTCGCCACAGCGATTTCTTTCGCAGACAATGCCGTTTTGTTCGATGCTTGCGTCAACTCAGCCGCAGTCTCCAATACATCCTGTGCGGAGTTATTGGTTTGCTTCACGAGGGCTGTAATGTTCTCCATCATCTCGTTAAAGCTTACTGCCAATTGACCAATTTCGTCTTTCGATTTCGTGTCCATCCGGACGTTCAGATTCCCTTTGGAGCCTTCTTCCATCAGGTTTCTCAGCTTGCCCAGCGGATAAGCGATCATCCGAACCATCCATACCCCGATCAGAACGGCAATGATCGCAACAACGATCAGCGAGAAGATCGTAAACATCAGAATGCGGTTTGCGCTCTTCGTTAATTCTGCTGTATCCACCGTACCGATCAGCTTCCAGCCTGAATACTGGGTGCTATAGGAAGCGAGGACAGAGTTGCCGTTGGCATCCTTCGTTACGAAAGAACCCGAAGCCTCGGTGGCTTTGGCCAAATCAAATTCGGTTGGGTTCCCTTGATCCCCTTCAAAGGAAGAACCTACAACAACGTTATCCTGGGTAACCATTTGCAGCTTGGAGTTATTCCCCAGTTTGACTTCTTTCAAATAGCTGTCTAGGATATCCAGATTGATATCGGCGATCAGAATAAACCGTTTCATGCTGTTTACGCTCTGAACCGAGCGAGCTAAACGGAAGACTTCCGTGCCCTTCCCTTTCGAAGGTACTTGCAACCACAAAGTTTTGGTGGAGCCGGTCAGGTCTTTAAACCAGGCTTCTTCGCGCACGGTATCTAAGAACGTGACGTCGGCGCTTCCCGAAGTGACTTCGTCCACGATGTTGTCAGCCGACAACATATAAACGGCAGTAACCCCTTTTGTGGAGAAGGTCAGCGTATTTAGACGCGTTCTCATTTTGTTCGTTGCCGTAAACTTGTCATAATCCGAAATGTTCGACAACGAAGCATCCATAATAGCATTTTGCATTTCATCGTCTAGGAACATTTGCTGCAGGTTTTCCTCATACTTCTGCATGACGATATCCAGCTTCTGCGAGGTTTGTACGATGGTCTGCAGGTTTGCTTGTTCTGCATTGTCTTGAATGGTTCCCTTCGCCATTTGGGACGACATAATCCCGATCGTTAGGACGAAGAACATGATTGCGACAAAGAAGATTAGGAACAACCGTACCCCTACTGCTTTCGCAGGGTTCAATTGTTTCGGCAGCTTGTCCAGGAAATTAGCCCATACAGCTTTGGTATCTCCCTTTGATTTTCCTCCTGGCTGAACCGACTTGGATTTCCGCTCTCCCTTTTGTTTCTTATCCTTCTTCTTGCTGTTGGTTTCTTGGTCCTCGTTCTTCGGAACCAGACTCATGTTGATCACCCACCACTCATAATAGTTGCAGACCTCAATTTTTAGGCTTGAGGTCGTACATAATGCTGTTGGTTGCTCACATTTCTCGTCAGCTACTCGAAATATTCGACAATTCCTGACGTTCTCCTCTATAATATCGGTTCAATATGTGGTGGATTTTAAATAATATTAACAAAAGTCACAAAAAAGGGCCTTTCGTCCTAGAAACGAACAGGCCCCAAAGCATATTGATTTTTTGATTACTTTCTTTTACGCATCATATCGAAATAGGAAACCGGTTGATCCACCTTCATTTGGACCCGCTGCAACGGGTGGCGGGCGGCATCCAATTCATTGCCTTCTTCGTCGTAGATGGTCCCCACCTTCTGCTTAAAGAACGTCCCGTTTGGACCAAAGAATTCGACTTCTTGTCCCGGTTTGAAGTGGTTGCGTTGCTGGATCGTTGCCATTCCTGTGGATTCATCATAAGCCATCACCAATCCGGCAAAATCATAAGGTGCTGCCTTCTCTTCCGGCTCGTAAATATGATCCTCATGATCTGGAGTATCGTAGAAAAATCCGGTATTCAGCGGCCGATTCGCCGCTTTGTTGATTTCTTCGATCCATTCCGGCTTCAAGACGTAATTGTCCGGATCCGCCATGTAGGCATCAATCGCTTGGCGATACACATTGACGACCGTCGCCACATAGTGGATCGATTTCATCCGACCTTCGATTTTGAAACTGTCGACTCCAACGTCAATAAGATCGGGAATATGCTCTATCATGCACAAGTCCTTCGACCCCATCGTGAAGGCATGATCGTTCTCCTCAAACATCGGCAGCTGAGTTACGCCCAAACGGAACTTCTCCAGTACTCTGCTATCGCGGGCTTCTTCCTCAGAAATCCATTCACTACCTGAACGGGCGTCCGTGAATAGATCGTATTTCCAACGGCAGGATTGGCAGCATCCCCCGCGGTTGGAGTCACGGTCGGTAAAGTGGTTGGACAGCACGCAGCGTCCCGAGAACGAAGAGCACATCGCTCCATGAATAAACGCCTCGATCTCGATGTCGACATGTCGTTTAATTTCCTCGATTTCCTCAAGGCTGGTTTCCCGTCCCAGAACGACCCGCGGCAAGCCTTGCTCTTTCCAGAATTGCACAGCCTGCCAGTTCACAGTAGATTGCTGGGTGCTCAGATGAACCTCCAGCTCGGGAACAACCCGTTTCGCCGTCTCGATAATCACCGGGTCAGCGACGATGATAGCAGCGATGCCAACCTCGTAAAGGTTCCGCAAATACTCCTCGATGCCGTCCAAATCCTCATTATGAGCATAGATATTCGTAGCGACAAACACCTTAGCGCCATATTTCTTAGCAAATTCCACGCCTTCCCGCATTTCTTCAAAGCTGAAATTATCTGCATTGGAACGAAGGCCATATTGTTGTCCCCCGATATACACGGCATCGGCGCCGTAATGGACAGCAAATTTCAGCTTCTCCAGATTGCCTGCCGGGGCAAGCAGCTCAGGTTTCGCCAGCCGATGACGTTTTCCCGTATATTTCGGGATATGCTTCTCCGCAGTTTGCATCTTCGTTCACCTCTCATCATTTTTTGGGTATTTAAATTTAAAATATAGGTCAAAAAGAAAACCCTACAACGCCTAACTCTTAATAAACTTGTTCCTTATAAAAGAAGCCAAACGACAGTTCGCGCTCCGGATCTTGGACCTCGCGAATCGCCTCAAGCCAGCTCTCATCAAGCTCATAGCCATCCGGATCGCGGGAATAGGCTTCGATCGCGTTACGATACGAAGCAATGATCACTTCGTTATAGGATACCGGCTTCAGCAGCGTCTCAATTTTGAAGCTGTCGATGCCAGCCGCCATTAGCAGATGCAAATCCTCCAAGATGCAAATATCGTCTGAACTCATAATATGCGTTCCGTTCACATCTTCGAAGATTGGAAACTTCTCATCCGGCCGCTCAGCCTCGATCAGAAACAGCCCGCGACTCATTCCCAGGTTGCTGTCCGGATCAACCGGCCGTCCTTGAGATACCATATAGCTATACACCAAGCGTCGTTTCGAGTGATAAATATTGGTCATTCCGTGCACCTGAACTTCCGCTTCGATGTTCAGTTTTGAAGGCATCGCGGTGATCTCGTCCATATTCAGCTCCCGAGCCAGCACAACTCGGGAAGCTCCCTTCGTTCCCCAATAGTTCGCAGTGGCATAGTTGGTGGAGGTCATCTCCGCATTCCAATGCAGCTTCAATTGAGGCGCCACAGTACGCACCGTTTGAAGCACCGCCGGATCGCCGAATTCAACGGCATCGACGCCGCACTCCGCTAACTGTTTTACATACTCAGGTAACCCTTCGAGCATGTCATTTGTCATCAAGTTATTCAAGCTAACATAAATTTTAGCTCCATACTCACGCGCTACCTTCACCGCCTCAGCGATGTCTTGGGGCGTCATATCACCAGGGAGGCGCATCCCATAGCGAGCTTCGCCAACCAGCGCCGCGTCAGCCCCCGCCGCAAAATAGCGCTTCAGTTCTTCCAGCGAACCGGCAGGAACCAACAGTTCCGGTTTTTTACTCATGTTGATACTACCACCTTTAAAAGGTTGTTCAAAACATGATCTACATTTTGAACTTCCACCTTATTCATTGATTGGCCATCGCCTTGCTTGTTTCGATGTTCTTTAAGTGTTCCTTATAGGTTTTGGCGAACAGGTGCTCCCCGCTGCCGTCTTTTTTCGTCACATAGAAAAGATAGTCCGAGGCTTTCGGCTCAAGCGCTGCTTCGATCGATTTGAGGCTTGGCGCCGCGATAGGTCCCGGAGGCAGTCCTTCATACAAATAAGTATTATAAGGGCTGTCCACGCTTCGCAAATCCGCATTGAGCAAGCGTTCCTTTGGTTTATCCAGCACATATTGCACCGTAGCGTCGATTTCCAGCTTCATGCCGTCCTTAAGCCGATTATAGATGACACCGGCCACGAGCGGCCGTTCACGATCCACAACCACTTCCCGCTCAACCAGTGAAGCGATCGTCATCAGCTCATTGAACGTAAGGCTGCGAGCCTGCAGCTTTTGATCCAAATCAGGGATTTTGTCAAGCCGGGTACGGGTTTCCTGCAGCATTCGGGCAATGATGTCCTGCTCGTTGCTGCCTTTCTTCAATTCATAAGTTTCCGGGAACAAATACCCTTCCAGCCGATAGGTCAACCGCTCGTCCGTCGGGATTTGCGATAACAGCTCATCGTTCAGACCTGCGGCATCCTTCGCCAGCTTCAAAAATGTGGCCTGATCCACTAAGCCTTCCTCCGCCAGCTTGTCAGCCATTTGTTTAACGGTGAAGCCTTCAGGAATCGTAAACCGAATCATCTCGGCCTTCACGACGTCGCCGCTGTTCAGCTTAGCGATAATCTCGTCATATGTGATGCCTGGCTGCATTTCATAGGTTCCAGCCTGAAACCGGCTTCCTTCCGACTTCCATTTTAAATAGGAAACGAACAAAAAGGAATTTTTAATTAGTCCCTGGTTTTCCAGCAACTTCGCGATATGCGCCGTTCCCGTTCCCGGTTCGATCGTAATCTTGACCGGCTGTTCCTTCGCTTCAACCGGGAGCATGCTGGTGTACACATAAAATCCGGCCGCCCCTGCCCCGATCATCACGATCAGCAGCAGAACAGCCAGCCATTTCAGCGCTTTCCTCAAACCGCCTTCCCCCTTAACAGCCAAAAAGAGCGGAAATCTCCCGCTCTTCCCGGACTGATCTATCGTGCTCTTGCGACGCCCTTCCCGTTACTCCGGAAAGGTCAATTCATCGTACAGCTCGGAGACGTTCTCCCATTCCTCGTCGTCATCAATCGTCACCAGTTCCAGCTCATCACCGTTCGTCACGATTTTGAAAATCTCCGGCTCTTCATCCTTGGACGCGTCCTCCGGCAATAATACCGCATAGGCCGCTCCGGCGACGTCAAATTCCTCAACGACTTGATAATAGGAGACGTTGCCCGATTCGTCCTCAAGTTCTACGACTGGGCCAAATGTGTCGCGAACCCGCGACGTCATGACTGCTTGGTCTGCTGTAAATTCAGTCATTGCCCATCTTCTCCATCAAACTCGTCGATCAACGTATTAAAGGTCTCCTCGACGATTTCCCATTCTTCGTCGCTTTCAATCGTGTACAGCTTCAGGTCATCGCCGTCTTCCTCGTAACGGAACGCGTATACCTCTTCGCTCTCTTCATCTTCATTCCCATCGGAATCCAAAGGAACGACCATCATATACTTGGCGTCCGAACCGTCGACTTCGAATTTCATAATCACTTCGAACTCTTCTTCATTGCCCTCATCATCGGGGATATAAATAATTTCCGGTTCTTCTTCATTTCCGATACGATCTTTAGACATACGCGATCACCCTCACTTTATACTCTTAGAGTCCAAATAATTTTGCAAAATCAAGCTGGCAGCCATCTTGTCGACGACATCCTTGCGTTTCTTCCGGCTGACATCCGCATCCAGCAACGTACGCTGCGCAGACACGGTAGTCAGCCGTTCATCCCAGAGATGCACGGGCAGATTCAGCTTCGCCCGAAGATCCTCGGCAAACGCCATGCATATTTCTCCACGGGGACCAATCGTACCGTTCATATTCTTGGGCAGCCCCACAACGATTTCTTCCACCTCGTGCTGCTTCACAAGCTCGGCAATGCGCTCAAATTCGCTGCCTTCCTTGCGACGCTCGATGGTTTCGAGCCCTTGGGCGGTCCACCCTAAGCTGTCGCTCACAGCCACTCCGATCCGCCGATCCCCGTAGTCTAGGCCCATGATTTTCATGTATTGCTCCTTTAAAATACGGATTCACCGCTTATCCGTTCTTGAGAAGGTTCGCTGCCATCAACGGTGATTCGCCATGTAAAAGCGCACCAACTCTTCGATCAGCTCGTCGCGTTCCTTCTTGCGAACCAAGCTTCTCGCATTGTTATGACGCGGGATATAGGCCGGGTCCCCCGATAACAGATATCCGACGATCTGGTTTACCGGATTATACTCCTTCTCCTGTAAAGCCTGATAAACCGTAAGAAGAATCTCCTGCGCCGACGCTTCTAGTTCATCGCCTTTGACGTTAAATTTGACGGTTTTATCCATGGAGTCCATGATGACACCTCGCTTCTTCGACATACGCCTTTATGATCGCAGCTATTTTCCTCTTAGCCTAATCATACTATACCATATCATGGGTTCCATAAGGAAATTTTCAGTGATCTGCCCCGTCAAATTCCACCACCTTCTCAGGCTTGGGAAGCAATCCACTCCGCTGCTACTTTTAATGCTTCGTCCAGCTTGCTGGCATCCTTGCCTCCGGCCTGGGCCATATCCGGACGACCGCCGCCTCCGCCGCCGCATACCGCTGCAACTTCCTTAACGAGCTTGCCGGCATGCAATCCGCGAGCCACCTCTTCCTTCGGAACTACAACGACAAAATTCACTTTGTCTTCGTTTGGCGCGCCCAACACCAGCACAGCATCCGGCAATTTCACCTTCAGCTCGTCAGCCAGCGTGCGCAGCGCATCCATGCTTCCGGCCTGCACGCGCGCAGCCAACAGCTTGGTTTGACCAACGCTCACCACTTGGCTCGTCAATTCACCAGCTTCGATCACGCTCAGCTTGCTTTGCAGCGATTCGTTCTCACGGCTCAGTTCCTTAAGCTGCTGGAACAATCCTTCCACCCGTTTCGGCACATCGTTGACGTTGGCTTTCAGTAGACCAGCTGCTTGCTTCAACAGGTCCAGCTGTCCATCCATAAACAGATATGCGCCGCGTCCGGTCACAGCTTCGATCCGGCGCACCCCGGAACCGATGCCGCTTTCGCTGACGATTTTGAACAAGCCGATCTCCGCCGAATTGTTCACGTGACAGCCGCCGCAAAGCTCCAAGCTGTAGTCGCCAACCTTGACAACGCGAACGATGTCCCCGTACTTCTCACCGAACAGCGCCATCGCCCCCATCGCTTTCGCTTCATCGATTGGCTTCAGCGAGGTAGTTACAGGCAGAGCATTCCAAATCTGTTCATTGACGCGGCGTTCGATTTCCGAGAGTTCCTCCGGCGAGATGCTGCCGAGGTGGGAGAAGTCGAAGCGCAGGCGCTGTGGTTCAACGAGGGAACCAGCTTGGTTCACGTGTTCGCCAAGCGTCTCCTTCAACGCTTTATGCAACAGGTGAGTTGCCGTATGGTTCTTCACTGTGTGGCTGCGTTGTTCACGGTCTACGGAAGCGGTAACTTCGGCGCCAACCCGCAGTTCGCCGGTCTTCACCGTGACTTGATGCACATGCTGCCCATGAGGAGCTTTAAACAAGCCCTCCACATCGGCGCTAGCGGAGTCGTTATGAATCGTCCCTTGGTCGCTGACCTGGCCGCCGCTTTCCGCATAGAACGGCGTAGAAGCCAGAATCACTTGACCCGATTGGCCCTCGCTCAAGGAATCCACAAAAGCGTCATCAACCACAATCGCTACAATGCTAGTGGTAACTTCAAGCTCATTATATCCAACGAATTCGGTTTTAGTCGTAAAATCCGCCAAAACGCCGCCCTGCACCTTCATGCTGCCGCTATCGTGGCGGGCTGCCCGGGCGCGTTCACGCTGTTCTTCCATGGCGGCTTCAAAGCCTTCGCGATCTACGCCAAGCCCCTGCTCCGCTGCGAAATCCTCGGTCAAATCCAGCGGAAAGCCGTAAGTATCATACAGCTTAAACGCATCAGCCCCGCTGATCTGCGTGCGGCCTTGCGCTTTCGCTTCAGCACTGATATCGGCCAGAATCGCCAAGCCATCGCTCAATGTTTCATGGAAGCGTTCCTCTTCCGTGCGGATGACTTTCTCGATAAACTCGCGTTTGGTAACTACATCCGGATAGTAGGTGCCCATGATGTCGCCAACCGTCTCTACCAAGCTGAACATAAAAGGTTTGTCCAGTCCGATCAGCTTGCCATAACGTACCGCCCGGCGCAGCAGGCGGCGGATGACATAACCGCGGCCTTCGTTCGAAGGCAGAACGCCGTCAGCTACCGCAAAGGTCACCGTACGGATATGGTCAGCAATTACCTTAAGTGCCACGTCACTGTCCTCAGCAGCGCCGTAAGCTACCCCAGCCAAGCTGGCGGTCTTTTGGATAATCGGTTGGAACAAGTCGGTATCGAAGTTGGAGTTCACGTCCTGCAAAATCGACGCAAACCGCTCAAGTCCGGCCCCGGTATCGATGTTTTTATTCGGAAGCGGCGTATAGCTGCCGTCCTTGTTGTGGTTGAATTGTGAGAACACCAGGTTCCACACTTCCAGGAACCGTTCATTCTCCCCGCCTGGATAACATTCCGGATCCGATAGATCGCCGTAAGCGTCGCCGCGGTCATAGAAAATTTCCGTACAAGGTCCGCAAGGCCCTTCCCCGATATCCCAGAAGTTATCCTCCAGCTTAATGATGCGTTCTGCAGGAATGCCGATTTTTTCATTCCACAGTTTAAATGCTTCTTCATCCTCAGGATATACGGTAACCGACAGGCGATCTGGATCAAAACCGATCCATTTCTTATCCGTCAGGAATTCCCAAGCCCAAGTAATCGCTTCTTCCTTAAAATAGTCCCCAATCGAAAAGTTCCCCAGCATCTCAAAAAACGTATGGTGCCGGCGCGTCTTCCCGACATTTTCGATATCGTTCGTGCGAATACACTTTTGCGAGTTGGCAAGGCGCGGATTTTCCGGCTTGACCCGACCGTCGAAATACGGCTTCAACGGTGCCATCCCAGCATTGATCCACAGGAGCGAAGGATCGTTATGCGGGACGAGCGAAGCGCTAGGTTCGATTTTATGGCCTTTGCTGGCGAAGAACTCCAGCCATTTGGAACGGATTTCACTTGCTTTCATCGTCTCTTGACCTCCTAATTGTTCCTCTAAAAATAAAAACGCCCCTGAAAATCAGGGACGATTCAAATCGCGGTACCACCCTGGTTATCGCTTCCGATTGCGGCTGGACCGTTGTCCGCCGGATTCTAAAGCGATCGCCTCGTTGGTCCGATAACGGGGACCTGCCGGTGAATTTGTAGTCCACACTCCGAAATTAGCTTTCCGTTCGCGCGAGATTTCAGGTTCTCTCAGCCACCGCCTCAGCCCCCATGCGGGACGCCAACTGCAGCGGAACCCTTCTCTGGCAAATCCGCTTGTCGAACGTACTGGATTTCATCAACGTTTTGAAAATTTTCACATAACATTTTAAGTATATAAGGCGAGGAACGCCGTGTCAATGCAACTTGTCCGCCTGAATCACATCGCTTTGCGGCGAACATAGTAGGCATAGAAATGCTGAATAACCACCTTCACCACGGCAAAAAACGGAACCGCCAATATCAGACCGGGCACCCCTGCCAACTCCCCGCCAATAAGAAGCGCCAAAATGATCAGCATGGGGTGCATATGTAAGCTCCGTCCCACCACCTGCGGAGAAATGACGTTGCTTTCGATCGTTTGGCACAACATGTTGACGAGCAGGACCAGCAGGACCATTTTCCAAGAAATCGTCGTCGCCATAACCAAGGCCGGAGCCGCCCCGAGAAATGGCCCCAGGTAAGGGATGATGTTGCATAGAGCAACCACTCCTGCCAGCAACAGCGCAAACGGCATGCCGATGAGCATATAGCCGATGTAGGCGAGCACACCGATAATAACGCATACCAGCAATTGCCCCCGGACATAGTTCCCTAAGGCCATATCGATTTCCTTAAGCAGCGTTAGGATCGACTTGCGCCGGGAGCGCGGCAAGTACTGCAGAATCAGCCGCTCAATCAGCTCGATATCCTTCAGCATGTAGAAGATCAGGAACGGGATAATAAACGCATTAAACACAACGCCAATCGTTGTTCCGATATTGTCCAGGAAACCGGAAATGGCGCTGGCCAACCGGTTTTCAAATTGATAAAACCAATTGTTCATGCCCATGCGGATGCTCCCTGGCAAAATCCCGTTGTCCCATCGATTCATCATTTGCTGGGTATGAAACGTAAGCTCCGGCAAATGCTCGCCCAGCTCCTCCAGTTGTTCAACGAACATCGGAATCACATTCATCAGCACCACGGATAGGCCAGTCAGAAATACCGCATAAATCAGCAGCACGGCCATCGTCCGCGGCACCTTCCGCCCATTAAGCATCCGAACGATCGGATTTAAGACATAAGAAATAATGATGGCGATGACAAACGGGGCGAAAACCGCCTTCATAAATCGATAGACAAGGGCAAACATCGGCCGCAGCTGCCACACAAAAAACAGGATCACCAGCCCCAACAACAGCCAAACGCCATATCGAAACAGCTTGCTTTGGGTGATCGGGATCAGCGCTTGCTTCTGCTCTTCCCGCTCTTGTTGCTCGTTTGGTGCAGTTTGCGTTTGCTCCATCTGCTGCTTGCGTGCTTGCTCCCTCTGTTCATTGGCTCCCATCGATGTTACGCCCCTCCCTGCTTCACACAGCGAAATACTCGTATAGATTAGTATTTGTCAGTGGAGGTAAATTTATGAGGGGAGTTGATCGCGACTGCCGGGTCGCATGCTCCAAAAGGACCTGAGAGGCGTTATTCGGTCATTTCCCGACCATTTCCCGATGTAACGGACCCAGCGGTCGTTATATAGCCAAAAATGCAGCCAACCGGAACAACTTCGCTGGAATAAGGTCATCTCCGTCCGTTAGATATCAAAGGTTCGGTTTTCGCGACCAATAACGCCTCCCGGGTCCGTTAGCCGGGCGTGCAAACCGAAACAGCCCGGACGCATCTAGTACTACAGATGTGCCCGGGCTGCTACAAGCCTTCAAGCAGGGAAATAACGTCAGCGGAGCACCCTACTATTTGCCGCTCAGCGGCCCTTCAACTCCTCATAATGTGCCAGCACCGCTTGATGGATGGGGTGCTCGGCGTCGAGGCCGGTGTATTTGGCCAGGGTCTTGGAAGCACCAACTTCGCGCAGCGACGCTTGCAGCTCTGCGGCTTCCGGATCGTCCGGAACATCGAAACAGAGCGCCATCGCCATCGTCAACGCCAGGTACCCGTATCCAAATTCCCGTTCATACGCCTGCGTTGCCGGGGAGACCAGCCGATCGCCGGCGGACAGCTTGCGGATCGGTGAACGGCCAACCCGCGAAACCTCGTCCGTCAACGCCGGATTGGCGAAGCGCTCCAGAATCGTATCGATATATGCCTGATGCTCGGCTGGCGAAAATCCATGTTTCGCCACAAGCACCGCCCCGGTCTCCGAGAGGACGGCGCGCACATGCTGGACGACTTTTTGATCATTCATCGCTTCCTGAATCGTCGCATGGCCTTGCAAATATCCCATATAAGCGGCCGAGCAATGGCCGGTATTTACAGTAAACAACTTGCGTTCGATATACGGCTCCAATCGGTCAACATAGTGGACGCCTTCGACCCGATGGAAGCCTTCAAACATTTGCGATTGGTCAACCGCCCATTCATAAAATGGCTCGACCACAACCTGCAGCGGATCCTCATGCTGCTGCAACGGAACGATCCGGTCAACCGCCGCATCCGGGAACGCCACATGATCGTCCGCCCACTGCCGCGTAGCTTCATCTAATTGGGCGTAAACATGCTCTTTGAGTTGGGAGCTGCCGCCGATGGCGTTCTCGCAGGCAATGATATGCAGCGGGGCGGCTGCGGCGCCATCTTTCCGCAGGGTGAGCCCTTGGGCGATTGTACCGGCGATATGCTTCAAGATGTTTACACCCACCGCCGTCGTCACCAAATCAGCCTCCGCAATCGCCTGAGCAGCCGCAGCGGGATCGCTCATGCTGTTAATCGCCGTTACGCCTCTAACCATCACAGTCTCTTGCTGATCGCTGGCCAAGGTAACAGGGTATTCCTTACGCTGGGCCAGCTCCGAAACTAGCTTCTCGTTCACATCAACAAAGCATACCTCGTAACCGGAACGAGACAACAGCAACCCGATAAATCCTCTGCCGATATTCCCTGCGCCAAAATGGACCGCCTTCATCCTTCCATGCCCCCTTCGAGGATTTCCGCGATTTCTTCTTCCGTCTTTGCATTCATAATTCGTTCCAGATTAGACTCGTCTGTGAACACCATCGCAACATTCGTCAGGACCTCCATGTGATCCCCGCCGGCTGCAGCGATACCAATCACGATAAAGGCTGGCTCATCCCCGCCAAAATCAACACCTTCCGGGAAGCGGACAACCGACAGGCCGGTTGAGGAAATCATGCCTTTGGCTTCTTTCGTCCCGTGCGGGATCGCCAGACCTCCACCCATATAAGTGGAGACGATCTCTTCGCGCTCGATCATTTTGTCCACATATTCTTCCGTCACGTGACCTGCGTCGACCAGCAGCTTTCCTGCCATACGAATGGCTTCATATTTATCGTTTGCCTTGCCGTTCAAAATAATTTTCTCTTTAGACAGTATTTTCATGATTGTTCTCTCCCTTTCCACGGATTATCCTATCTTCTTTTAGTTACAAATTCTCAAAATAAACCAGCAGCTCGGTCGCCAAAAAATTTCGGATCTCCTGACGTTCTCCGGTTTCCAGCAGCTCTACCAACTCCGGCTTAAGCAGCAAGGCGCTGATTTCGCTGAGCACTTCCAAGCTCTCGCGAGACAACTCTCGCGGCGCGAGCATAAATAGCAATGCGCTAACTTCTGTATCCCCGTCCAGCACCACAGGTTCTTCTAAACGGAACAACGCCAGTGAACGGTAATTCACAAACCGGGTTCGTGTATGAAACAGCGCCAGCGACGTGCCCGGAATGACCTGACTGGCCATCTTCTCCCGTTCCAACAAACGGTCGGTTACGGCCTGCACATCGGATATAGCGTGCTTCAGCTGCCACTCCTTCGGCTCAAGTCTAGCGGGACCGGACGGCGGGACGAATCGTTGATTCATTTCCTCCAAAGCCGTCGAAACCGTCTCCCGTAAGGAGAGCCCTCGATTATTTAAATCACGGACGTCAAATTGCTCCAGAAGACTGACAACCTCGTTCAGTGACACCGACAAGGACCGTACCTTGTCAAATGCCCTGGTTTTCGTGGACTCCGGCTCAGGTGTCACCTTACGAGATTTTAATACGGTACGCTGGACGTATTCGAGCAATCGCTCAGTGTCCTCATCTGTTAATAACGGACTTAGCTTTACGTAACGATCCTCTGGAAGAGGCAAATCAATCGTCGAGATGATTAAGTCGTAATCCGATTCAGGAAGCCGCTTCGCCTCGTACCAAGATACATTGCCCAGCACTTCGATTTGCGGCATTTCTTTGGCAAGCCGCGTGGCCAGCAGCTTGGAGGAGCTTAGCCCGCTGGAGCAGACGAGAATCGCCCGCATGTTAAGGCCAAGCTGGTTCAGACGCTCCATAGAGGCTCCGAAATGCATCACCAAGAAGCCAATCTCTTCGTCCGGAACCTCCAGGCCAGCCACACTTTCGTTCATCGCCTCACGTACGATGCCAAACAACTCATCGTAATCTTTGCGAATGGCGCCCAGCAATGGGTTGCGGATGCGGGAGCCTTCGCGGATGCGTTTGAAAGCCGGGCCCATATGCTCCAGCAGACCGTTCCGGAGCAGTCGATCTTCCTGAAACGGAATGCCGGTGCGCTTCACGACGTTCTCAGTCAACCGATATACCGTCTCAACCAACTCGATATCCGCTTGGACGAGCTCAGGGGAAGCTTCTTTCGCCCGGCTGAACAAGCTATTCATATAAGCCAGTTCCTCCGGCGGATACGTAAGCTCCAGCTTCTTGGCCAAACGGGAAGCAAAGCGAGCCGTTTCGGTTTCATCCTGCTCCCCGCCCCCAGCGGTAGACTTGTTATTTTTACCTGAGCATTGGACTAACCTTCCTGCCTTCATCCGATTCACTGAAACGGAGAGACGAATAAGCAGCTGGGTATAGGCATTCTCGGACAAATGCTCCGTCCAGCTCCAATTCATCGCCCACAACGTGTTTTCGATCGTCATGAGGTGATCCGTCCCAACGACCTCAAGCAATCTGGCGGTGGCGGAGGAGACCTGGTTTTCCGGCGTGCCTCCAATCAAGTCAGAGTAATCCAAGTGCTCGACCGCCAGTTGGCATAATGCCGCGCGTTTCTGCTGTTCCTCGCCAAGCAACTCCACGCCGTAACCGCGGCGCCGAACCAGTTCCAGTCCAAAGCGGGTGAACCAGGGCTCCAGTTCATCCAAATCGCTGCTGACCGTTGCTACCGTTACCTTTAAGCCATGGGCCAGCGTAAACAGCTTACACGGCTCCTGCTCCTCAAGCAAACGGCAGATCAGCAAAAGATGTCGCTCTTCAATGGAATAGTCGCTGGCATTATCAACCAGCAGCAATCGCTTGGCCTCTTGCAGCTTCTCGCCCTCCTCGCTATCTTCGGGGTTGCTCCAGACCGAGATTCCGGTGCCGGATTTCCGGTGCAGGACTAAGTCGAAATAGGCTAATATTTTTTCAATCTCGTCCAGTTCCCGGTGAACCGTTCTGACGCTGACGTTGATTTCCGCAGCGATTTCCGCAGCGGTCATCCCGTGCTTGCGTCCAAGGAGGAGAACGAGGATTTGCTTTTGTCGTGCGGTCATTTTCCGCATATCAAGTCTCTCCTAATATAGACGCAAAACACCGGCGACAAAATCGCCAGTGTTCTGCCCCCGCATCGTAACTGGCGTTGCTTAGCCTTTCAAACGCTCAACCAGTTCATCGTATTTGGGACTTTTCAGGAAATTATCAATGGAGATATGTTCGGCGTCCGGTTTGTTGGCGATCGCGCGATCCGTCAGCGTTTTTTGCGTAATAACGATGTCGGCATCGCTTGGGATTTCGCTGACTGCCGAGTTCACAACCGTCACCTTCACGCCGGCGTCCTGCATTTTCTTTCTCAGAACGGAGGCACCCATCGCACTGGACCCCATACCGGCGTCACAAGCGAACACGATTTTGTTCACCACTTGCTTCTTCACTCCGCCTGCTGCAGCAGGAGCTGCCGCGTCGGATTTTGCACCTGCAGCTTTCATTTCTTTCATTTTCGCTGAAGCTTCAGCCAGATCCATTTCCTCATCCGTTTGTTTACCCGTTTTGAGCAGCAGCGACGCAACGAGGAACGAAACGACTGCCGCAACAATGACGCCGCTTAACATTGGAATGTAACCGCCTTTTGGCGTCATCAGGAAGTAAGCAAAAATACTACCCGGAGAAGGAGAACCTACAAGACCTGCACCGGTCAATTGGAACGTAAACGTACCAGCCACGCCGCCAGCCATTGCAGCCAACACCAGAATCGGTTTCATCAAGATATACGGGAAGTAAATCTCATGAATCCCGCCCAGGAAGTGAATGACAACCGCACCTGGAGCCGATTGTTTCGCCATGCCGCGACCAAAGATCCAGTAAGCCAGCAGGATCCCAAGACCTGGGCCCGGGTTCGATTCGAGCATAAACAGCATCGATTTGCCTACTCGAAGTGCTTCTTCCGCAGCAATTGGCGTAATGACACCGTGGTTGATCGCATTGTTCAAGAACAAGACTTTACCTGGTTCAATAATCAGGTTGACCAGAGGCAGCAATTTGGCGTCCACCAGGAAGTCAACACCCGAAGACAACGCTTTACTGATGGCGGTTACGACTGGGCCAACGCCAGCGTATGCCCCGAGTGCCATCGCACCGCCTAGAATCCCAATCGAGAAGTTGTTGACCAGCATTTCGAAGCCGGACTTAATTTTCCCCTCGACCAGTTTGTCGAACTGCTTAATAACCCAAGCAGACAATGGGCCAACGATCATGGCGCCAAGGAACATCGGAATGTCGCTGCCGACGATAACGCCCATTGTCACAATCGCTGCCGTCACTGCCCCCCGTTTGCCGTGGATCATTTGCCCACCGGTGTAGCCGATGAGGAGTGGCAGCAAATATTTGATCATAGGATCGACGAGTTGGCCGAGATATTCGTTCGGAATCCAACCGGTCGGGATAAATAATGCGGTAATGAGCCCCCATGCGATAAACGCGCCGATATTCGGCATTACCATACCGCTGAGCGCACGGCCGAACTGCTGAACCTTCACTCGGGCTCCGCCGGTTCCTGCAGACGGCTGTTTGGATTGTGCTGTAGCCATAAAGAGTAACCCCCTTATAAAGATGCACGGATGAACAACAATTTGCTTGTTGGCTTACCGTGTTTCTACCCTCATCCTAATTCAAAGCGCTTTCTAACTCAATCAAATCAAAACACGGTTTCGTCATGATTATTGTTGTCAACATTTGAAGAGTGATTCCCTCCAAAAATAAAAAGGCTGCCCCCTTCGGTCTTAAAAGGGACAGCTTGTGCATCTTTACAGCCTCACCGGAATATATTTTTACGAGGAAGCGTGCATTTCCGAGAAATCCTGTACCATTTCCTCGCCGAAGAACAGATCATCCAGAGAACTGAGCGTTCCGTCTTCTTCTACTTGGTATACGGACATTTTGTCGCCGTTTACCGTTAATTCGATAAAGCAACCCCAGCAATAGAACTGGTGGGAGCCGATCTTCCCAATATCCTTGGAATTGCAATTTGGACATTTCATCATAGAACCATCACCTATCCATCCACATAAAAATTCACGGCTTTTCAAGCAGCTGTTCGCTGCCCAGGGGCACCATGATCGCGTTTTCCCCTCGGGTCATTTCCGGCATAAATGGCAGCAGCTTGCGCCCTTCCATCAGATCGGTGAAAAACCCGTCGCTAATTTCAATTCCAGTAATTGTATTTCCCAATTCGTGTTCAAAATAAACATCCGTTACATGGCCTAGACGTATTCCGTCTTCAGTCAGGACAGGCAGTTCTTTTAATTTTCCATTTCCCGTTAAGAAGGTATTCTGTATATTCTCGGCTCTCCACTTGCGGACAGCCTGTTGATTGCAGATCATCACGGCATCTTCACCGTAAGCCACGATATCTTCCCATCGCACGGCCTTGACACTGGAATTCCAAAACAATCGATTCTCCAGTTGGATGCCGACGATCGACCAATTAAGGTCCAGGAGGATGTCAACGACTTTCCCGACCTTCTTGCCATGCTCCACATCATAGACGGTCAGGCCGATCATTTCTTGCATTCTCATGTTGGAATGGACACTCCCTGTTTGGGCATCTCATGTGAATCCCGAAAAAAACGATCCTCCCCTCCGCAAAAGCTAAATTGAGCCCAAAAATATGCCCATTATTTTCTTCTACGGAGACGTTCCAGGATGGTTCCAATTTTTTCGGCGATTTCGTAAATTTCTTCCCTAGTATTACCCATTCCGACGCTAAATCGAATCGCAGAACGCAAAAAACTTTCCGGAAGATGCATCGCTTCCAGCACATGAGACGGCTCCAACGACCCCGAAGTGCATGCAGAACCGCTGGAGGCAGCAATGCCCTCCATATCCAAATTCATCAGCATCGTCTCCGAATCTACCTCCGGGAAGCTGATGTTGATGATATGCGGCAGCCGATGCGCCGGATGGCCGTTGACATGGAACGCCTCGCGAGTAATCCGCTGCGCCAGTGCGGACAGCAACTCTCGGATCAACTCCTCATCGTGGGCGACGCGCGCCTCCCGCTCCGCCGCAGCCAATTCCACGGCTTTGGCAAAACCTGCGATGCCGGCCATATTTTCCGTGCCTGCCCGGCGCTTGCGCTCCTGCAACCCGCCGTGTTGCATCGGCTCCAGCACCAGATCCTTCCGTACATACAAAGCCCCAACGCCTTGCGGTCCGTTGATTTTATGCGACGAGAAGCTCATCAAGTCGACCGGCAGATCCCGACAGGAGATCGGCAATGCGCCGAGCGCTTGCACAGCATCGACATGAAACACAATTCCCCGCTCCCGTGCAATCTCACCGATTTCAGCAATCGGCTGAATCGTGCCTACCTCATTATTACCATACATCACACTAATCAAGATCGTATCGGGGCGGATAGCCTCCCGCACTTGCTCCGGATGCACCTGTCCATAACGATCCACAGGCAAATAGGTCACTTCAAACCCATCCTTCTCCAAACGCTCGCAGGAGTGAAGTACCGCATGATGCTCGATCGAGGTCGTAATGATATGGCTTCCTTCTGCTTTCCGAGCGTACGCCGTGCCAAACAACGCCAAGTTATCGCTCTCCGTTCCGCCGCCCGTAAACACCAGCTCATCCGGACGGCAGCCGATGTGCTTAGCAACTGTATCTCGCGCCCCGTTCACCAAGCGTTTGGCCTCTCGACCGTAATAATGAACGCTGGAGGCGTTGCCAAATTGCTCTCGCATCACCTTCAGCATCGTTTCCGCAACCTCCGGATGGATCGGCGTGGAAGCGGCATGATCTATGTAAATGTGCTTCATGGCTCTCACCTTGTCTCAGAACTTTTTTTGATAAAACGTAAATGACCGCCCCGGAGTCGGGACGGTTACCGAATTGTTCGTTGATTGTATCTTATCTCATTGTTGATGGCAAGTCGGTTTACAAATTAAATGTAGAACATGTAATTTTCTTTGGTTCCTTGTTCCTCGAAGTTCACCAGATTCTCCAGCGTTGTCGAATCTAGCACTTCAGCGATGCTGTCGCGGATACGCAGCCACAAATCGCGTTTGGCCGGATCGTCTTCCTCGGTGAAATCCACCGGAGAAATCGGCCCTTCCAATACGCGAATGATGTCTCCCGCCGTAATTTCACTAGCTTCTTTGGATAGAATATAACCGCCGTAAGCACCGCGTACGCTCTTCACCAGACCTGCGTTACGCAGCGGCGCGATTAATTGCTCCAGATAATGCTCGGATAATTGGTTTTTCTCGGCGATGCTTTTCAGAGAAGTCGGCCCTTCGCCGTATTTAGCGGCCAGCTCCATCATAATCGTCAATCCGTAACGTCCTTTTGTCGAAATTTTCAAAGAAGGCACCTCTTTCAATTTTCAAATAAACTTTATATAATTGATCCTTGATCCTTAAAAGAACAGTATCAGGCCATTCGCCGCGTTCTTCTGCGACAATTGCGCCCAAATCCCCCAAATCCCACTAGCCTTGCACCAAACCTGACATGAGAAATTACAGAAAAATTGTTTGTAAA
>NZ_JAWDJI010000193.1:0-2516 GCF_032465655.1 Paenibacillus sp. 3LSP
CACGTATGAACTCAGTTGAACGAACTTAAAAGGACGCCGCCAGGCGTTTTTCTTACGGGGATTTGTTAAAAATAAGTAAAATCGGCAACAAACGACGGAGTTTGTGGATATTTTGTCGAATATTTTGTTTTTAATTGTAAGCAACTTTTCTTTTATCTATGCGTTTAATACAGTGTGAGTTAAAGGGAGAAACACAAAATGGGAGAGTAAGGGAGTTTAGGCATGAAATTTAAGAGATTGTTGATCACCACGATGTTGGTTGCATCGCAAGTAGCTATGGTGCTTCCAGCCAGCGCAGAGGAAATCGGGCAAGGAAACGGTCTGGAACCTTCGGCCGAAATGCAACAGCTAGATGTGAACGGGACAACAACCGATGGGGTACAGCCTGGCGATCTGCCTGCAGATCAAGGAACAACCGATGGAACGATAGGGGATACGGTTCCAGAAGACGGGCAGGAAGGGACGGGAAGCGGGGATGAGATGATCCCGCCAACTAGTCCGGTGACGCCGCCTGCAGACCCAAGCATGAGCCAAAGTAACTCCGGTCAACTGATTCTGATGGTGAACAGCAAGAAGATGTATCAGAACGGGAAGGAATACATTGCCGGTTATCCCATGGAAGTGAAAGACGGCGTATCTTACATATCGATCCGGGCTATTGTGGAGCGCGCAGGATTCCAGCTGTCTTTTGACAATACAACGAAAGAAACGATCATTAAGCGAGGCAACGACGAGCTGCGGTTCAAATTAAATACGACGTATTACAAAGTGAACGGTGTAACGCAGACAATGCGAGGGAAATCCTATTCCGCGCAAAACAACTTCATGGTGCCGTTAACGGCGATCACGAAGGCGTTAAATATCTCGTATTCCTATGATGCGGTTGGCAAACGGGTGATCGTAAATTTGAACACGCTGCCGGTCGCTTCATTTAGTATCGGCAACAAAGAAGTCATCGCGGGCGAAACCCAGGTTCAATACATCACCAATGCGACCTCGCCTATCGGGCTTCCGATCGTGAACGAGGAATGGATTGGGCGCCAGGATATCTTCATGACGCCGGGGGATTATACGGTGACTTACCGGGTGCAGGATTCCAGCGGCCAATGGAGTAATCCGTTTACGCTGACCATTCATGTAGACAAGCCGCATACACCGCCGGTCGCGAATTTTACAACGGACAAAGACACCTATAAAATGGGTGAATTGATCACGTATACGGACCTCAGTACGGATGAAGTCGGCATCACCGAGCGGATTTGGGAGAATAAAGAGCTGGCGTTCTTTACCCCAGGTCAAATGACGATCCGCCTGAAGGTTGTCAATAAATTTGGCTTGTACTCGACCGTTGAGAAGACGATTACGATTACGAACGAGACGCTCTACACGCGGGATGAATTTAATAAGTTGTTCATTCCGGTTGGGGAAGAATATACGTTCGACGGAACCCAGGTCCCAAGCTGGGAGCGGATCCGATACGCGTTCACATCGGATGCGGTCACATTGATCCGCAGTAACAGCCCGGAAACGGTGTATTCCAAAGGGATTCTGTATAAGGAATCGGCGATTGGGAATACACGCTTCATGATCCACCACGCCAACTCGACCGGGATGCCGGTGAAAATGTACGTCATCGCGACGAACAACAATAGTGAGACAACGCGCTTGACGCAGAGCAATTTAGGCTTTGGCGGCCCAAGCAGTTATGCAACGGCAGCGGGGAAAGCTTCGGTTGCGCGCTATTACGAATCGATGCAAACCGGCAGTAAATACAAGGATACATGGTTTGCTCCAGGGGAAAGCAAGATCATCCTGAACGAGCTGAGCGCTACGCCGATGAAGCAAGGGGATGTCATCTCCCTGTTTGCGGATTTGTACAGCGACCATACTTTAAATTACACCGTCATCATGGTTGATCAGGATCAAGATCCGTTCAAGACATTGCCTTATTTGAGTGCGCTTGAACCCGACATTCATAACCGCGGTACTTATATGGAAGCCAATCGCAACATCGAAGTAACCGACCTGATCGGTAATACGCCAACCCGGCTGTTAATTGGCGATAACTCCAGCGACCCGTTCCTGATAGGAGCCGATGGTATAAAAGGCGATTATCGCATGAACGCCGGCAACTTCGGCGTCCTGTACCGGATTAAGCTGTATCGCGTTGCGCCAAACACGCTGATCACGTTTAACCCGCGCGGCGGTCATTATATGGGCTCAATTATGGTCAACGGAGATATTGTAGGCTTACCTTCTTCCGGCTCACTCAGCGCACCTAACGAGAACGCGGTGTTGTTCCGGACCGGCGAGCGCGAGCAAACCGTAGACCTGGTGTTCACGGCAGCTCCGGGCAGCAACTTGTCCGTCAACCTGCTGTTCCAGCAAATGCCGGAGAAGAAAAGCGAATAAACACGAACTGAACTTTAAGGCACGGCGCGGAAGCGCCGTGTTTTTTTTTACATTATAGAATTTATAAAATTTCGGGGTGGGAGAGGCCTTCCGCCTCGTTTTTG